>DAISJI010000071.1:4842-9276 GCA_036821585.1 Terriglobales bacterium | reverse complement strand
AGCACATCGAAAAACGTCTTGCGCATGCGCAGGAGCGTGCATGAATACGGCGACTTCCGGCACAGGACCTTGTCGTTGTCTTCCAGCGGAACTCCGACTTGCCCGTCGATGGAAAGGAAAGCTTCCTCCCCGGCACTTTGCACCTCGATCGTGATCTCGACGGTATCGCGCACGACCAGGGGGCGGTGCGTCAGCGAGTGCGGGCACACCGGGCTGATGACCAGCGCATCCACCGAAGGCATCAGGATGGGGCCGCCCGCCGCCAGCGAATAGGCGGTCGAGCCGGTAGGCGTGGAGACGATCACGCCGTCCGCCTTGTAATTCGACACGAACACGTTATCGAGGTAGAGATCGAAGCTCACGAGGCGGGAAATAGCGCTCTTATTGATTACCGCGTCGTTTAATGCGTGGAATTCCACGACCGTTTCGTCGTGGCGCACCAGGCGGCAATGGACCATGGAACGCTTTTCGACGGCACAGCGATCGCTATCCACTGCTTCAAGAGTTTCGTACAGCTCCGACAGCGGAACCTCGGTAAGGAATCCCAGCGAACCAAGATTTACGCCGAGGATGGGAATCTTGGCGGCAGCGACCGCGCGTGCCGCGGACAGGAGTGTGCCGTCGCCGCCCAGCACCAGCACGAACTTCGGGTCATGTTCCCCAATCGTGGTGCGCTCGACCGACGGACTGCCCGGGGCGTAAGTGGCGGTCTCATCGTCGAGCACCGTGCGGTAGCCGTGCTCCTCAAACCACTTGAGCACTTCCGGAACAAGTTCCAGGAGCTCGGGCTTGTCCGGCTTGCTGATGATCGCGACCGTTTTCATGGAAGTGGATGATTGTAACAGCGGGCTCCAGGCTTCGGGCTTCGGGCTCTAAGCGTTTGGGATACAGCGCTTGGCATAAAGCAGAAATTCGCGATTCCCTTCCATGCCGAGGATCGGAGAATCACTTACGTCGGAATCCGCCCAGCCCAGATCGGCAAGCGTGGCCCTGACCTTCTCCACCGCCTCCTGCTGGGCATGCTCGTCGCGGACGATGCCGCCTTTGCCCACCGCTTCGCGGCCGACTTCGAACTGTGGCTTCACTAAAACGACAATTTCCTGGCCGCTAGAGGGAGTGGCGAACGCCGACGCGACCACTGCCGGCAGGACGAGCGTCGCGGAAATAAATGAGACGTCCATGGCGACAAAGGTGACCGGCTCGGCAACGTCGACGGCCGTGAGGTAACGGGCGTTGGTACGTTCCAGCAGGCGAACGCGCGGATCCTGGCGGAGCTTCATGTCAATCTGGCCGTATCCGGTATCGACGGCGATCACGCGGGCGGCGCCAGATTGCAGCAAGCAATCGGTGAATCCGCCGGTGGAGGCGCCGACGTCCATACAGATTCGGCCGGCGACGTCGATCCGCCAATGCTCGAGCGCGTGCTCCAGCTTGAGCCCTCCGCGGCTGACGTAACGCAAGTCCGCGCCCAGCAACCGGATCGCCGCCTCTTGTTCAACGTTAGCTCCAGCTTTATCGATTTTCTGTTCGTTAACAAGCACTTTGCCGGCGAGGACCAGGGCCTGCGCACGCTCGCGCGATTTCGCCAGACCGCGCTCCACCAGCAATTTGTCGAGCCGGATTTTCACTCGCAAAGCGTAACAAATGCCCCTGATTTTCCGTCGCAAAATCGCTTCCAAACTGAGCAGCGGAATTGGTGCAAAGTGTACAAGAGTGCGCCAATTCTCGTTTTCTGAGAGAAGCGCCTCCCTTTTTCACAGACCTATCCACAGTCATGTTGAAAAACTCCCGTCCTGTGCCGCAGGGTGAGCGTTCGCGCGAGGATACAATGATGTGTTTCAAGGACAGCTTGATGGTTAACCGTATCAAGAACAGCGCAGCGAAGCGATCGACCGCCAACCACGGCCCAAAAACTTCCTCTCCGCAACCACGTGCCGGGATGAAGGTCACGGTGGATGGCGACATCCTGAAGCGACTCTACGCCCGGATGCTGAAGTGCCGGATGGCCGGGGAGCGCGCGCAATTGATTCTCCACCGTGATGGACATACCGGCGACAGTAGAGTCGCGCATGAGAAGGAAGCCGCCATCGCCGGCGCGACCATCGACCTGCTGCCCGAAGATGCGGTGGCGCCACCGCGTGACGGCATCGCAATTCATTTTGCCATCGGCACCCCGCTGGCCCAAGTATTTGCGCAAATCTTTGCGCGCAAAGCCGGTGCGGAACGCAACCCAACTTCTTCCCCGCAACCGGAACAGGTGTCCCTGCATGTGGTCCCCGCAGAAGCTGCGGCATCCTCACAGCTCGGTTTAGCGGCGGGGGTTGCGCTTGCCTACAAACTGCAAAAAGGGCACAACGTGGTGGTGGCGGTTACCGACATGAGCTCACTCAACTTTGGGTCGTCGCACGAAGCGCTGAATTTCACGGCGGTCCACGGGTTACCCATGATCGTCGTGGTCGAAAGCGGAATTGGGGTGGACGCGGAGTCGTCCAAAGCTCAGATCGACATTACGGTGAAGGCGGAAGCGTACGGAATACCCGGCATTGCGGTGGACGGCAACGACGCGATCGCCGTCTATCGGGTGGCACGCGAGGCGATCAACCGCGCGCGCGGCGGGCGCGGACCGTCGCTCATCGAATGCCGGACCTTTGACTCTGCCATGGACCCGATCTCGCATGTGGAACGGTACCTGGAAAAACACGGCTGGTGGACAACCGGCTGGAAGCGGCAGCTGGCGAAGGAATACAGGCGCGAAATTGACGAGGCGGTGATTGCCGCGAAGAGTTTTGCCGCCTCGGTAAAAAATAAACCCGGCGGAGGGCCGCCGGGCTACAAGTCTGGTTCTTTCCTGCCCTAGTTGTGCTTCAGCAACTCGCCGGTTTTCTTGCCGGTCAGGTCGTTGTAAAGCGTTTCGATGAACTGATCGGTCTTGATGAACTTGTCCGGGCCGCCAAACTGCTCGTATCCCGCCAGGATTTTTTCCTGCTTGAGCTGATCGGCGGTTTTGCCTTGCTTGATCCCGTTTTCCACGCGCGCGGTCGCATCCTTCAGCATGGCAAGGAAGGGCTTCAGATCGGCAACAGTACTTAACCCACCATGTCCGGGAATCACCTTCACGTCGGGCGCGACGGTGGCCAGCACCTTCTCGCACGCAGCGATCATGCCGCGAACGCTGCCGCCGCTCTCCAGGTCGATAAAGGGGAAGCCGTAGGTGACGAAGTCGTCGCCCATGTGCACGACATTGGACTGCGTGAAAAAGATAACGCTGTCGCCGTCGGTATGGCCGTGCGGAAAGTGTATGGCGCGGATGTCTTCGCCGTTCAGGTGCACGGAGGCGCGATCGTTGAACGTGATGATGGGCAGAACTTCGTTGGCGGCCGGTTTCACATCGTTGCCCAGCACTTTGCCGCCATTTTTCAAGCGTTCGCGTACGTTTTCCTGCGCGACAATGGTGCCCTGCTTCGAGAAATACGCGTTACCGCCGGTGTGGTCGCCATGCCAATGCGTGTTGATGACGAAGCGGACCGGCTTGTCGGTAATACCCTTCAGGGCAGCCTGGATCTTGTCGGCCAGCGGGGCGTACTGGTCGTCCACGATCACGATGCCATCTGCGCCTACGGACGCGCCGATATTGCCGCCCGCACCTTGCAGCATGTAAACCGTGCCGGCCACCTTGGTGACCTTGATTTCAACCTTGCTGAAATCCTGCTGTGCCATCGCCACCGGCGCCAGCAGCAACAGCATCCATACCATCCTGCTCATGGGAACTCCCGATATCACTTGAAATGTGTGCGGCATTGTACAGTAAGCATCGTGCACGACGTGATCGTCTACTCACGCAAGCAGTGCCACCTCTGCGATGAGGTGAAGGAAAAGCTGGCACGCCTGGCATCGAACGGCCTTTTTCGCTGGCGCGAGATCGACATCGACGGCGACCCCGAACTCCAGCGCCTGTACAATGAAGAAGTTCCCGTCGTTTTCATCGATGGCCGCAAAGCCTTCAAGTACACGCTGGAGGAGCGGGAATTCCTGAAAAAACTGGCAGCGCGCTCCTGAGTTTCAGCCTGCCGGCTCCAAGGCGTCGAAGCGGTGCATGTCGACGGTAAGGACGCGGTCGACATCCTGGAACAGACTGGCAAAGCGCACGCCCCACACGACCTCCTCCGAGGTGTACGACGAGCGGCTCTGCACGGTCTGCGAAAACGTTTCGTCGGTGGCGGTGAGCAGGATGAGGAATTCGGCGCCGCTTCCAGCCAGTTCCTCGTGCGTCCAACCGTACAGCGGGCTGGCATTGTCGATGGGGTGCACTACCGTCCACGCCGCCGGAAAAAATGAGACGCGGTCGCGCTCCAGGGTTAGCTGGTAATACTTGCGCTGGGGAGAGCCGGCGTTGTCCTCGAAGCGGGTAAGCACCACCCGGGCCTCGACATCGAT
>DAISJI010000071.1:3356-4742 GCA_036821585.1 Terriglobales bacterium | reverse complement strand
TAGGCAGTGGCAAACACCGCGTTTATGGCAACGAAGGTGGCGAACACGACCGCGAAGAAGTGCGGCCACGTCATGTTGAGCAGGAAATGGTAGCTGGCCAGGCGGCGCCACCACTTCGGCTGCTGTCGAAAGACGTTAAACGAGCCGTCGCGGTTCAGCAGGCGAAGTTGCCGCTGGCGCGACAGTACGCTGCCGAAACCGAGGTCCCGGTTCTGTTGTTCAAGGCTGGTCTGGTCGGGCAGCTGCGGCTGCCCCGAGGGCACTGCCATCTTCACCTCTATTCCCACACATCGCGCTCGGGCGTCCGGCAAAGAACAGAATCGCGTTCAGGCGCGATGTGTGGGGCACCCAATGGGTGTGGGGCACCCAAATCAGAATGTGTAGCCCTCTGTACCGATGCCGCAAGTGAACTGGGCGGCGCGAAAAAGATTTTCGGTGAGCGCCGCCACGGTGACCGGGCCCACGCCTCCGGGGACCGGGGTGATCAGCGACGCGGCCTGCGATACGCCCTCGAAATCCACGTCGCCCTTCAGCTTCTTGCCTTCCACGCGAGTGGCAATGTCGAAGACCACGACGCCCGGCTTGACCATGTCGCGAGTGATCTTGAAATGCATACTGCCCACCGAACTGACCAGGATGTCGGCTTCGCGGATCAATTCATCCTGCACGGCCTGGGGCACGTACTTGTGCGACCAGATCGCCGCCGCGTTGCACATGCGGCCGCCCAGCATGTGCAGGATGGGCTTGGCGGTGATGTCGTTGCGGCCGATCACGACGGCGCGCTTCCCTTCCGTCGGCACGTGGTAGTAGGCCATCATGCGGCGCACGGCCAGCGCGGTGCAGGCCAGGAATTTCATGCGCGACTGGCGCGCTCGATAAAGGTCCGTCGCCGCGTCGCGCCCGACGCCATCGACATCCTTCCCGGCGGGGATCACGTCGAAGATATCGAATTTGTTGGTGCTCGTTTCCGGCTTTTCGATATGGTCGGGAAGCGGCAACTGGACCAGGATGCCGTGATACTTCGGCGAGCGGCCGGCGCGGTCCACCTCTTCCTTCAGGGAATCGGCGGAAATCGTTTCGTCGAACGACAGATGCTCGGCGGCCATACCGAGCCTGGTGCAGGCTTCCACCTTCTTGGCGATGTAGCGATCGGAAGCGGGATTGCGGCCGACCTGGACAATGGCCAGGGTGGGCACCACCTTCTGCCGCTCCACGAATCGCGGAACTTCCGAGAGTAGCCGGGCAGTGATCTGCTCCGCTACCGGCTTGCCGTACATGACGATGGAAGACATTTCGTCATCAGTGTAGCAAGCGGCCCAAATACAAAACGCGTGCGGACCGGGTGTCCGCACGCGCTGCTGAATCCGAATCTCTTCGGAAGTTAGT
>DAISJI010000071.1:0-3256 GCA_036821585.1 Terriglobales bacterium | reverse complement strand
TGTTGCTGTTCCGGTCGGAAGAGTAATCGGTGTAGTTCCGATTGTCCTGCGGCGGTGGCGGCGCCGAGTAGGAACTGTCATCCACCCGCCGGCGTTGCTGCTGCGATGCCGGGACCGGCATCATCGTCAACGAGTTCTCCAACCGGAAGCTGATCAGTGCCTCGGACGCAATGTTTACCTGCTCGGCCTTGCGCGTCGCCTGGACGCCGCCGCCCATGCCCGCGCCCGCTGCCGCTCCGATGGCAGCCCCCTTGCCGCCACCCGCGATGGCGCCGATAACGGCGCCGATCCCCGCGCCGGTGCCGACCGTCTTCGCCGTACTGGCGCCGCGCGAATTGCCTGCCTGGTGGTACTGGTCGGTGCGAATGGTGTACTTGCGGCCGTTTACCGACAGATTCGTGAGCTCGAGTGCGAGTGCAGGCTTTCCGGCAAAGTGGCCGGCGTCCTTCACTTCCACCAAGCGGCCGGTCACGTCGGCGCCTTCCGGAATCACGACCATGTCATTTACCGTCACGGGCGAATCCAGCGTGCCGTGGAACATGTCGCCCTGGTGGTTCTTCTCCGAGTTGATCGAATCGATCATGCGAACGGACAGGACCGTCCCCGGTTCAATCGTAACCGGCGTCGGCGCCGGCGGGGGCGTGGGAATACTCGCCACCGGAGTCGGAGCCGTGGTCATGGATGGCGCAGGAGCGCTGTAGCTGGGCGACGACCCGAGTACCGGCGGGATGTAGGCGTCTTTCGCGACCTGCCGCTCGTGGTAGGCGGCGGGCTTGCGCGCGCGAGCCGGCGCCGCTTTCGCCACCGGAGTGGGCTGCGTTGCCTGTACCTCCGCCGGTTGCGGAATGGCGACAGGTACGCCGGCGACGAGAAGATTGTTCACCACCGTCTTGACGCCTTCGACCTGTGCCGCGTCATTGGCGACCAGGGCGCGCTCCGCATCGGTGGCCGCGGAACCGGTGAGTGTCACCACGCCATTGCTGGCAACGACGTAAATCTGTTTATTCGAAACTTGTGGGTCGGCATGAATGCGGGTGACGACCTCGCCGATGATCTGCGCGTCGGTCTTGGCCCGGCTGCATGCAATCACGCCCAGCGACAGAAGTAACACCACCGCGGTAGCTATCAGTATGCGTTTTGTTTTCATTGCCCCAATCCTCCATCCGCCCGGAACAACCTGCCGATTCACCCGACCGGCTACATTCGTTTTCCGGCGAATCTGCGCTGTAGAAGTAAACCCTGCCAGAGCTGGAAAGTTCCGCCCCTACGGGAAGCCGTAAACACTCTGTAAACCCGCGTAAATTCTTGTTAAATAGACGCTTTCCTGTCGCACGTCACCCTCATTTCAGGTAATTCTATAAGGAGTAGCCGCTCACCCCCATGGCTTAGTTCCGTCGAACAGTGAGCCGCCTAACTTGACCATGTTTGCCTCACGAAAACTCGTCTTCTTATTCCTGCTGGTTCTCGGGCTTACTGGCGCTGCGATGGCGCAGGACGCGGCCGCCGCGCGCGCGGTCGGCGCCGTCAAAACAATCCAGGGCAACGTCATTTCGCTCAAGACCGACGCCGGCGCTGACGTCACGATTCACGTTTCCGAGGGCGCCCGCATTTTGCGCACCGCGCCCGGGCAGACCGACCTCAAGACCGCGACACCGATCCAGCTTTCCGAAGTTCAGACCGGCGACCGCATTCTTGCGCGCGGTAAAGGTTCCGAAGATGGCAAGACCATCGCCGCGAACACGGTCGTCGTGATGAAGCAGACCGACGTCGCCGCCAAACAGCAAAAAGAAAAAGAAGATTGGCAGCGCCGTGGCGTGGGCGGCCCGGTGAAGACGGTCGATGCTGCCACGGGAACGATCACGCTTGCGACCACCGGCGTGACCGCGCAGAGCGTTGCCGTGCGCGCCGGCAAAGACACTATCGTGCGCCAGTATTCCCAAGAGTCGGTGAAGTTCGACGACGCCAAGCTCAGTTCTTTGTCGGAAGTCAAAACCGGCGACCAGCTTCGCGCGCGCGGCACCCGCAGCGCCGACGGCGCCTCGCTCACCGCGGAAGAGATTGTCTTTGGAACTTTCCGCAACGTGGCGGGAACGATCTCGTCGATTGATGTCGCAAACCAAACGATGACCGTCATGGACCTGGCTACGAAAAAGCCCGTCGTGGTGAAGATCACGCCTGAGTCCCAAATGCACAAGCTGCCGCAGATGGTCGCGCAGGCACTCGCGTTCCGTCTCCGTGGCGGAGAAATCCCGGGGGTGCCGGGCGGCAACGGCCAACCGGCGGGACAGCGTCCACAGGGTGCGCCGGCACCAGGCGCGGGGCAAGCCGGTGGTTCACGCCAAGGCGGCCCGGGAGGATCCGGCGGAGGCGGCGGCATGCGCAATGCCGACCTGTCGCAGATGCTGGCGCGCATGCCGCAACTTGCGCTGTCGGAACTTCAGAAGGGTGACGCGCTGATGATCGTCACCACGCAAGGAAATGGGACTGACGTCTCGGCCGTTACGCTGCTCGCGGGCGTGGAGCCAATTCTTACCGCGCCCAATGCGTCCACCATCCTGTCGCCGTGGAATATCGGTACCGGTGGCGCGGGCGACGCGCAGTAAGCGCTACCGGGCCTGTCATAAAGTTCAGGAGAAGTTATGAAATCGGCAAGTCGCACAATTGCAATACTAATGTTCTTACTCTTGGTGAGCGCTTCCCTGCTCGCGCAATCGACCGGTGTAATTAAAGGCCAGGTTACCGATCCGTCCGGCGCCGTCGTCACCGACGCGACGGTCACGGTGAAGTCCGCCGGCGGCCAGGTCTTCACCGCTGCTACCAACAAGCAGGGCAATTACGAAATCAAGGGACTCGCGCCGGGAAAATATGCGATCAGCGTTGTTTCCAAAGGTTTTTCGAAATATGAGACGCAGGACCTCGCCATCGAGGCCGGGCATGCGCAGCAACTCGACATCGCACTCGACATCGCCGTGAAGTCCGAGCAGGTCGAAGTGCAGGACACGACCACGCAGGTGGACGTCGCGCCGTCGAATAACGCGAGCGCCATTGTCCTCAAGGGTAAGGACCTGGACGCCCTCTCCGACGATCCCGACGATCTCGCCGCCGATCTCCAGGCTTTGGCGGGACCTTCGGCCGGCCCTAACGGCGGGCAGATTTATATCGACGGCTTCACCAACGGGCAGCTTCCGCCCAAGTCTTCGATCCGCGAAGTCCGCATCAATACCAATCCGTTCTCGGCGGAGTTCGACCACATCGG
>DAISJI010000070.1:5658-10766 GCA_036821585.1 Terriglobales bacterium | reverse complement strand
TGCCCGGACGCGGCGTGCACGTGGTCACCGTCAACGACTACCTGGCCAAGCGCGACTCCGAGTGGATGGGCAAGATTTACAACTTCCTCGGGCTGACGGTCGGTGTAATCGTGCACGACCTGGACGACGCGGAGCGGCACGAAGCGTACGCCGCCGACGTCACTTACGGCACCAACAACGAATTCGGTTTCGACTACCTGCGCGACAACATGAAGTTCGATATGCGCGAGTGCGTGCAGCGCGGGCACAACTTCGGCATCGTGGACGAAGTGGACTCGATCCTGATCGACGAGGCCCGCACCCCGCTCATCATCAGCGGCGCCAGCGAGGAATCCACCGACAAGTACACGCGCGTCAACAAGATCATTCCCAACCTGAAGCAGGGCGAGGAGATCGACCAGGGCGCGGGCGAAGCCAAGATACTGACCGGCGATTTTGTGGTCGATGAGAAGCACAAGACCATCACCGTCACCGACGAAGGCTGGGAGCGCGTCGAGAAGCTGCTGGGCATCGAGAACATCGCCGACCCCGAAAACTGGGACCTCAAACACCACGTGGAGACCGCCATCAAGGCGCACTCGCTGTACAAGCGCGACGTCGAATACGTGGTGAAGGACGGCGAAGTCCTGATCGTCGACGAGTTTACCGGGCGCCTGATGCCCGGACGCCGCTGGAGCGATGGCCTGCACCAGGCGGTCGAGGCCAAGGAGAACGTCAAGGTCGAGCGCGAGAACCAGACGCTGGCCACCATCACCTTCCAGAATTACTTCCGCATGTACAAAAAACTGGCCGGCATGACCGGTACGGCGGAAACGGAAGCAGCCGAGTTCGACAAGATTTACAGGCTGGAAGTGGACGTCATCCCGACCAACCGCACGCTGCTGCGCGTCGAGAATCCGGACACCGTTTATCGCACCGAGCCGGAAAAGTACACAGCGGCGGCGGAAGGTATCGAAAAACTCCACGAGCGTGGGCAGCCGGTGCTGGTGGGCACAACGTCGATCGAGAAATCGGAGCGGCTGAGCGAACTGCTGAAGAAACGCGGCGTGCGTCACGTGGTGTTGAACGCGAAGTACCACGAGCGCGAAGCGGAGATCGTCGCGCAGGCCGGGCGCAAAGGTATGGTGACCATCGCGACCAACATGGCCGGCCGTGGTACCGACATCCTGCTCGGCGGCAATCCCGAATTCATGGCCAAACAGGAACTGGTCAAGAAGGGTGTGGCGAAGCCGCTGCAAGAGGCGGGTGGGGAAGTGGAAGCGATTGCGCAAAGCCAGGAATTCACTCGCTTCTACTATGCGGGCAACGAGTTCGAGGCGCCGGTGGCGCAGTGGAATGAGGCGTTCGAGCGCTTCCGGTCCGAATGCGAGCAGGAGCACAAAGACGTCATCGCCGCCGGGGGGCTGTTCATCCTGGGCACGGAGCGTCACGAGGCGCGGCGCATCGATAACCAGCTTCGCGGACGCGCGGGCCGCCAGGGCGATCCGGGCGAATCGCGCTTCTATCTTTCGCTGCAAGACGACCTGATGCGCATTTTCGCCAAGGAGTGGGTCTCGACGCTGCTGCAACGGCTGGGCATGGAAGAGGGCGTGCCGATCGAGTCGAAGATGATCTCGCGGCGTATCGAGGCGGCACAGAGGGCCGTGGAAGCGCAGAACTTCGAGGCCCGCAAGCACCTGCTCGAGTACGACGACGTGATGAACAAGCAGCGCGAGGCGGTGTACGGCCTGCGCCGGCAGTTGCTGGAGGGAGTGGAGCAGAAGGAACTGATCGTCGAAGACTACGTCGCCGGCATTCTCAGCGACCTGATCAACCAGCACGCGCCCAAGGAGACGCATCCGGAAGACTGGGACATCAAGGGCCTGAAGAACGCTCTGTTCACGCGCTTTGGCGTGGATATTGAGGCCGAGGGAGTCAAAGCGGAAGATCTGAATCGGCAGGAACTGGGCGATGCGATTTTCGAGAAGCTGAAGCAGCGCTACGACGCCAAGGAGCAGTTAATCGGTCTCGATCCGATGCGCTACCACGAGCGCATGATCATGTTGAGCGTGCTCGACCAGCAGTGGAAAGACCATTTGCTCAACATGGACCACCTGAAGGAAGGCATTGGGCTGCGCGGCTACGGGCAGCACGATCCGCTGGTGGAGTACAAGCGCGAGAGCTTCGAGATGTTCGAAGCCATGATGCACCGCTTCGAGGAAGAGACGGCCCGCTACCTGTACCTGATGCAGGTTATCGGCCCGGAAGGCACTCCCCAGCAGCGCCAGCCGGAGATGATTATCGACGGCGATCACACGCGGATGGGGGAGGACGGCAACGGTCACGGCCGCCGGCGGGCGCAAACCACGGTGGACGAACTGGAAGAGGAGTTCCTGCGCAAGAAGAAGCGCGAGCTGGAACAGGCGCGCATGGCCGGTTCCGGCGACCTGGCTCCGGTGCAGCAGGTGAAGCGCGCGGGCGACAAGGTCGGACGCAACGATCCCTGTCCTTGCGGGTCGGGGAAGAAGTACAAGAAATGTTGCGGGCAGTAGCCAGTTGCCAGTTGTCAGTTGCTAGTTGTCAGTCTCGGGCACCGGCAACGAAGCAATCAGGCCATTGACAACCTTGCCGACTTCGTTCGTACTCTCCAGAATTCCGCTAAAGATATCTTTGTCCATGAATCCAAGTCTGTGCGCAATGATGAGCTGGGTTTCGATTTCCGCCAACGACCCCGCCGCGGTGCGCAGGAACCGCCGGAATTCCTTTGGCAATTTGCGTCCCTGTCCTTCTGCGATGTTGCTGGGCACGTGCGCACGCCGAAGCGGAGGTCCTGGAAGAGGCTGTCGAACATAGTCACGATCTTATTGGCACGCGGACTTCCACCATAAGACATTCGCTATCAGTAGGTTAGCTAGATTCAACAGGGCAGGCCGTCCGCTCATGGGAAGTGAGTGTGCGGAAATGAACGCACGTGTACGGTTGAAAGCGCGCACTTTATCTCGGCTGCCCACCAGCTCACGTTCGCACGTGGAGTTCACGATTGGCGGTGTTCATTCCGGGTTAGGCGGGACGGAGCAATTGCGGTCGCGGTCGGACCGGAACGGAAATTGGTTCACGGACTGGAGGGGCCGCGACTGCGACAGCAACGTGGTTACCGAAGTCCAGGGTCAAGCAACGCCCATGGCGTTCGACGATATAGGGTATTTCTTGGGAGTTTTTGAGGGGAAACGCCCCCAATTCGTTACCTTTCGAGTAACATTCCCAATTGACAATTTCTGTCAACAAACATACGATTCGCGCTACCCGAATTAGACAAAACTTTTCCCCGAAAAAGTAGCATTGCACTCGAAACAGGGACAGGACGCGCGGTTCCGAAATCAGTGGCGGTAAGGGAAGTAAAAGGGAGACCGGAGTATGTCTCAGCGACTGGGCGATCTTCTCGTTAAGGAGAAGGTAATTACGCCCGATCAGTTGGATCAAGCACTGAAGGTGCAGAAGGAGTCCGGCACACGCCTGGGCTCGGTCCTGGTGAAACTGGGATTTCTCTCCGACGAGGACGTCACAAATTTTCTGTCGCGCCAGTACGGCGTGCCCGCCATTAACCTCACGTTTTTCGAGATTGACAATACCGTCGTCAAGCTTATCCCGTACGAAACCGCGAAGCGCTACCAGATTCTGCCGCTGAGCCGGGTGGGATCGTCGCTGACGATCGCCATGGTGGACCCGACCAACGTGTTTGCCATGGACGATATCAAGTTCATGACCGGCTTCAACATCGAGCCGGTGGTCGCTTCGGAAAGCTCAATTCTCGGAGGGATCGAAAAGGCGTACGGGCAGGGCGACCAGCAGGAAGACCTCGAATCGGTGATGGCGGCCATGGGCGAAGGGGCCGACGTCGAGCTGCAAGCCGAAGCGGAAGAAATGGGCCTTTCCGAATTGGAGAGGGCCGCCGACGAAGCGCCGATCGTCAAACTGGTAAACCTGGTTCTGACCGACGCGGTCAAGCGGGGCGCCAGCGACATTCACGTAGAACCGTACGAAAAGGAATATCGCGTCCGCTTCCGCATTGACGGCATGCTGCAAACGATCATGAACCCGCCGTCGAAGCTGAAGGATGCGATCACGTCGCGCATCAAAATCATGGCGAAGCTCGACATCAGCGAGAAGCGCCTTCCGCAGGACGGCCGCATCATGCTGAAGGTCAACCTGGGCGGAAGGAAGAAGCAGCTCGATTACCGCGTCAGCACGCTGCCCACCCTGTGGGGCGAAAAGATCGTCATGCGGCTGCTCGACAAGGAAAACCTCCGCCTCGACATGACCAAGCTCGGCTTCGAACAGGAATCCCTGGATAAGTTCGAGAAGGCCATTCTCAAGCCCTACGGAATGGTGCTGGTCACCGGTCCGACGGGTTCGGGAAAGACGAATACGCTGTACTCGGCGATCTCGCGGCTGAACCAGCCGGATACGAACATCATGACCGCCGAGGACCCGGTCGAGTTCCAGCTTGCCGGTGTCAACCAGGTGCAGATGAAGGAATCCATCGGCCTGAACTTTGCGGCCGCGCTGCGATCGTTCCTGCGGCAGGACCCGAACATCATCCTGGTGGGCGAGATTCGAGACTTCGAGACGGCCGAAATCGCGATCAAGGCTTCGCTGACCGGACACCTGGTGCTGTCCACGCTGCATACCAATGGCGCACCCGAGACCATCAGCCGCCTGATGAACATGGGTATTGAGCCGTTCCTGGTGGCGACGTCAGTGCACATGATCGTCGCCCAACGCCTGGTGCGCAGAGTTTGTGCCGACTGCAAGGAAGTAGTGGACCTGCCCGTCCAGGCGCTCATCGAGGCCGGCTACACGCCGGAAGAAGCAAAGACGGTCAAGGTCTACAAGGGCAAGGGCTGCGGCGTCTGCAATAACAGCGGATATAAGGGACGCTGCGGTCTCTATGAAGTGATGGAAGTGGACGACCAGTTGCGCGAGTTGATCCTGGTGGGTGCGTCGGCACTGGAACTGAAGAAGAAGGCGATCGAGTGCGGCATGATTACGCTCCGCCGCAGCGGCCTGATCAAGGCGATGACGGGCCAGACGACGCTGGAAGAAGTGGCGCGCGAAACCGCCCACTAAGA
>DAISJI010000070.1:0-5558 GCA_036821585.1 Terriglobales bacterium | reverse complement strand
CGAGTACCGAGTGAAGCACCGTACGTCGAACGACGGTTCGGGGCTACGGATTACGAATTGCGGGATACGAAATTATGGCAGCAACACTGAGCGATCTGTTGAAGAAGCTGCTCGAAATGAACGGCAGCGACCTGCACATCACACTGAATTCTCCGCCGCAGATCCGCGTGCACGGCCATCTCCAGCCGCTGGACATGCCGCCGATGACCGCGGCAGAAACCAAGTCGCTGGCCTACAGCGTGATGACCGACGCGCAGAAGCACCGCTTCGAGGAAGACCTGGAGTCGGACTTCAGCTTCGGCATGAAAGGCCTGGCCCGCTTCCGCGCCAATATCTTCAACCAGCGCGGGGCCTCGGCGGCCGTTTTCCGCGTCATCCCGTTCGAGATCAAGTCGTTCAACCAGTTGAACCTGCCACCGGTGGTAGCCCGGCTGTGCGACAAGCCGCGCGGACTGGTCCTGGTGACCGGTCCGACGGGTTCGGGAAAATCGACGACGCTGGCGGCCATGATCGACAAGATCAACGTGGACCGCCACGACCACATCATCACCATCGAGGACCCGATCGAGTTCGTACACCAGCACAAGAGCTGCCTGGTGAACCAGCGCGAGGTGCACAGCGACACCAAGTCGTTCACCAACGCGCTGCGCGCGGCGCTTCGCGAAGATCCCGACGTGGTGCTGATCGGCGAAATGCGCGACCTGGAAACGATCGAGTCGGCGCTACGAATCGCTGAAACGGGCCACTTGACCTTCGGCACTCTACACACGAACTCCGCGTCCAGCACCATCAACCGCGTGATCGACGTCTTCCCGTCGCACCAGCAGTCGCAGATTCGGGCGCAGCTTTCCCTGGTGCTGGAAGGCATACTTTGCCAATCGCTGCTGCCGAAGGTGGGCGGACAGGGGCGCGCCTGCGCGATGGAAATCCTGATTCCCAACCCGGCCGTCCGCAACCTGATCCGCGAAGACAAGATCCACCAGATTTATTCGGCGATGCAATCGGGCCAGGACAAGTACGGCATGCAGACGTTCAACCAGTCGCTGGCGACCCTGGTGCTGAGCAAGCAGATCACGCAAGAGACGGCGCTTAACCGTTCGTCGATGCCGGATGAGCTGGTGGAGATGATCAACCGCGGCACCGGATTGAATCGGTCGTCAACCGCGACCGGCGCAGTGGGAAAGAAATAGGAATCCGTTTCCGTTTCAGCAGTTGAAAGATGAAGCGAGCAGTACGTGGGCCGGTAGGTTCGAAAATCCGGCGAGCGAGGTCACCCAATGCCAGTATTTACTTTTTCGGGTACGAATGCGGCCGGCCAAAAAGTCGGCGGAGAGCGCTCGGCGGAAAACAAGCAGGTGCTGAAGGCGCAGTTGGCCAAGGAACGAGTCACGGCTAATTCGATCAAGGAGAAGGGCAAGGAATTTGCACTTCCCACCTTCGGTTCCGGCAAAGTCCCCACCAAGGACATTGCCATTTTTTTCCGCCAGTTCTCGGTCATGATCGACGCCGGCCTGCCTTTGGTGCAGTGCCTGGAAATCCTGGGAAACAACCAGGAGAACCCAGCGTTCCAGAAGGCGCTGACCGGCATCCGGCAGACGGTGGAAGGCGGCGCGACGCTGTCGAACGCCATGAAGCAGTATCCGAAGATCTTTGACGATCTGACCACCAACATGATCGAGGCGGGCGAGACGGGCGGTATTCTGGACGTCATTCTCGTACGCATTTCGACTTACGTGGAAAAGGCCGTGAAGCTGCGTTCGGCGGTGAAGTCGGCGCTGATCTACCCGGTCGCGGTGATCAGCATCGCTCTTCTGATCGTCGGCGCGCTGCTCAAGTTCGTGGTGCCGATTTTCGCCAACCTGTTCGTCGGCTTGGGGGTGGATTTGCCGCTGCCCACGCGCATCGTGATGGGCCTGAGCAAGTTCGTGGGCGCCTTCTGGTGGGTGATATTCCTCGGTCTCGGCATCCTGGTCTTCGCCGTCAAGCAGATCCGCAAGGACCCGCGCGGCCGATACCTGTGGGACAAGATGATGCTGCACCTGCCGGTATTCGGCATGGTGCTGCGCAAAATCGCAGTCGCCCGTTTCACGCGTACGCTGGGCACGCTGATCACCTCGGGCGTTCCGATTCTCGAAGGCCTCAGCATCACGGCGCGCACCTCGGGTAACGCGGTGCTGGAACAGGCGCTGATGAAGGTCCGCAAGGCGATCGAGGAAGGGCGCACCATTGTCGATCCGCTGAAGGAGTCCGGCGTCTTCCCGAACATGGTGACGCAGATGATCGGCGTCGGCGAAGCTACGGGCGCCATGGATGCCATGCTGCAGAAGATTGCGGACTTCTATGAAGACGAAGTCGATGCGGCCACCAAGGACATGCTCACGCTGCTCGAACCGGTGATGATTGCGTTCCTCGGCGTGGCCGTCGGCGGTATCGTGATCTCGCTGTACATGCCGCTGTTCTCGATGATCGGCAAGCTCGCGGGATAACGGGCGGACCTCGTTCCGAAATGAGGCCGGTGCAGTTTCTTGCGCCACCGGCCCCTAACAGCTCCCGAAGTACGGCGCTCGACGTGTGCATGGGCGGTCGGGCCGGCAGGTGACGCAGTCGTGACGAAAGCGGAATCGCAACAACGGACATGGCTCATCTGGCTGGCCAAGGTCCGCATCATCGTCATTACTTTCCTGTTCGGCATCGAGTTCGCCATCTCGACGCTCACCCCGACGAACCTTCCGAAGACGCTTTTCGTCGTCACCATCCTGCTGGCGTACACGATTTCCGTCTTCTACATCCTGCTGCTGTCGTTGTGGGGCGACTTCCGTTTCCAGTCGCGCGTGCAAGTGCTGACCGACGTCGGCATGACCGCGGTGATCGTGTACATCACCGGCGGCATCGACAGCTCGTTCACGTTCCTCTATCCGCTGATCATCATTGTCGCCAGCATCCTGCTGACGCGCACGTGGGCGTTCCTGACCGCCGCGCTGGCATTCATCGCCTGCGGCGCGGTCCTGGAACTATCGTACTTCGAAATCATTCGTTCCTATTCGATAACGCGGCCCGACCTGCGCAGCCTGCAGGCCAGCATCCTCATCAACCTGCTCGCGTACGCCGCGATCGCGTACCTGGCGACGCAGCTCAGCACCAAGCTGCATCAGGCCGACGTGCAACTCGAGGAGCAGAGCGGCGCGCTGGAAAACCTTCAGGCGCTGCACGAGAACATCGTGAACTCGATCAGCGGCGGCCTGATCACCACCGGCATGGATGGGCGTGTGAGCCTGGTGAACGCCGCCGGGCAGCGGCTGCTGGAGGAGCACGAGGGCGAAATTATCGGGCGGCCGGTGGATAATTTCTTCATCGAGCGCCTGCCCGAACCCGGGCCGGCTGCCATTCGTTGCGAGGTGACATCGCTCTCGCCGCTGGGGGCACAGAAGACGTTCGGCATGACGCGCTCGGTGCTCGAAGTCCCGGACCGCGGCTCCGTCGGATACGTGTACACGTTCGACGATCTGACCGAAATCCGGCGCCTGGAACGGGAAGTCCGGATGCGCGACCGCATGGCCGCGATCGGCCGCATGGCCGCCGGCATCGCACACGAGATCCGCAATCCACTCGCGTCCATCGCCGGCTCCGTAAAGGTGCTGGCCGATGTTTCCGTGCTGAACCAGGAGCAGAAGACGCTGGTGGACATCGTGAACCGCGAGTCGGAGCGGCTCAACAGCATCATTTCCGATTTCCTGACCTACTCGCGCGAAAAGCAGTACCAGCTCACGCCCACCGATCTTGTGCCGCTGCTCGACGACACGCTCACACTGCTGGAGAACCGCGCCGACATCAAGGCCGGCGGCCAGTTGGGCATCGTTCGCAATTTCCAGGCGGAGAGCGCGATCGCGCTGGCCGATGGCGACCGCTTGAAACAGGTGTTCTGGAACATCTGCGACAACGCGGTGCGCGCCATGAGCGACAGCGGCACGTTGAAGGTATCCTTGTATGACGACGACGGCAATTGGCTGATCTCCTTTGCCGACACCGGCCGCGGGCTGGCGCCGAACGCAGTGGAGAAAATTTTCGAGCCCTTCCAGTCGGAGTTCATTGGCGGTACAGGCCTGGGCCTGGCGATCGTGTACCAGATCGTGCAGGCGCACGAAGGCAAGATCGGCGTGAAATCCAAGCACGGAGAAGGAACGGAGTTTACGGTGCAACTGCGGAAGGCCGCGCTCGACGCCAAGCCGGTGCGCGCTGGCGCCATAGCGGCGCAGGGAAAGGGGGCGCGTGGGTAACGTACTCGTAGTCGACGACGAGCGCTCCATCTGCCAGATGCTCGAGATCGCCCTGAGCAAGGACGGCCACAAAGTGGAAACCGTCTCCAGCGGCGACGCTGCGAAGAAGAAGCTGGACTCCGCGCTGTTCGACGTCATCGTGACCGACATCAAGATGCCGCACACGAACGGCATCGAAGTACTGCGCTATGCCCACAACGTCTCGCCCGAATCCGCCGTGGTGCTGATCACGGCTGTCGACGATCTCGATTCCGCGGTGCAGGCGGTGAAGGCAGGCGGCGCCTTCGATTACCTGCGCAAAGGCCCGGCACTGGTGGAAGACGTGAAGTTTGCCATCGGGCAGGCAATTGAAAAGATCACCCTGCGCCGGCAGAATTTCGCCTTCAAGCGCGATGCCGCGACGCGCAATTCGCTGGACAACATCGTGGGCGTCGGTGCCGCGATGGAGAAGCTGAAGCAAACCGTCCGCACCGTCGCCGGCACGCAGAGCACGGTGCTGGTGCATGGCGAGAGCGGCACCGGAAAAGAGCTGGTTGCGCGTGCCGTCCACGCCTGCTCGCCGCGGGCGACGGAACCCTTCGTCAGCGTGAACTGCGGCGCATTTCCCGAGACGCTCCTGGAAAGCGAGCTTTTCGGTTACGTGAAGGGCGCATTTACCGGCGCCACCCAGAACAAGTCCGGGCTCTTCGAATTCGCCAGCAATGGGACGATCTTCCTCGATGAAATCAGCGAGATGAGCGTTTCCATGCAGGTAAAGCTGCTGCGCGTGCTGCAGGAACGAGTGCTGCGGCCGGTCGGCGGGACGAACGAGATCGCCATCGACGTGCGCGTGATCGCCGCGACCAATCGGGACCTGGAAAAAATGGTCGAGGAGGGCAGCTTCCGCGAAGACCTCTATTACCGGCTCAGCGTCATCCCGGTGCACGTGCCGCCGCTGCGCGACCGCCGCGAGGACATTCCGCTGCTGGCCAATCACTTCCTCAAGAAGTACGCACCCGCCGCAGGGAAGAGCATCTTCAGGATTTCCGATGCGTCGGTGAAGATGCTGACCGGGTATGAGTGGCCGGGCAATGTCCGGCAACTGGAGAACACGATTGAACGCGCGGTCGCCTTGTGCCTGGGGAGCGAGTTGGATGTCGAGCTGCCGATGGAACGCTCGAAGCTGCGGATGGCGGCGGCCGCGGTGGCAGGCGGAGGATCGTGCGTGACGATTCCAACCGAAGGTTTCGACATGGAGCATTACGTCGCGGAATTGGAGCGTTCGCTCCTGCAAACCGCGCTGCG
>DAISJI010000069.1:5743-10777 GCA_036821585.1 Terriglobales bacterium | reverse complement strand
CGACAGCATCTCGAATGTGCGCCGCCGCAGGTCTTCGACGTTGGCGGCCAACAACGCCTCGCCAATTCCTCGGCCACGATACTCGGGCAACACGCAGACCTGCGTGATGTGCCCGACGTCGTGCTTCACCTGTGAGCACAGGATCAGCCCCACCGGCGTGCGCGTGGGCTTGTGATAGGCCACGAACGAGGAGCCCGCGTCGAACTGCCCGCAGCCCGGAAAGCGCACGATGTTGTTCAGGAAGCGCAGCGAACCCGTAATCGTCCGGTACTGATCGTTGATGTCCGAATCGATGTGATTGCGATAGCTGCCGGTAATCACCGCCGCCGCGCCCTGGTAGTCCTGTTCGTTCCACCGCCGCAATTCGAATTCTCCCGCCAGCTTCGCGCGCTGCGAGCGGGCTTCGCGTAGCGGCAGCGTCATGAACAGCCGCGGATGGCGCTGGAAACCTTCCTGCAAGAACGGCCGCACCACCGCCCCCGTCGGATGCACCAGCAATTGCGCCTCGATGCGGTGGATTCCCGGCGACTGCTGCAGCGTCTCGATTACATGCGACAGCAGCCGGGTTTCGACCGGGTGCTCCATCGGCGTGGTGTAGCGCGCGCGCGCACCCTCGGCGAAAAGGTCGCCGATCACACCCTTGCTGCCCTCGTACACGAAGAACGAATAGCCGCACACCCGGCCCTTTTCCAGCGCCGCGTAGCCGGGCAGGATGCGCGCGTCCACGTAACGCAGGATCATTTCCGTCGAGCCGCGGTAGTCCCACGACAGCAACTCGTGCCACAAGCCGGCCTCTTCCTCGAGCAGAGGTCGCAGGTCGGACGACGAGAAATGCCTGAGATCGAGGATTTCCATTCGTTATGCCAGGCGAAACTTGAAGTTTAGCCGTGCTGTAGCTGGTAGGCAAACCGTGGAACACGCGTGGTTACTGATGTTTTGCGCCCGGCGACGCCATGTAGAACTCCAGCCGCTGCGGCTCGAAATCCGCCACGTGGGCCAGCACCGTGCCCAGCGGCAGCGCCTGCTCCAACTCGGCACGCGAACCACGCCGCGCCACGATCATCGCCGGCTGCACCGGCAACGCGCCGCCCTCGTAGTGGATGGCCTGAGCGTGACGGTAGAACGGAAGCCCGTACTCGGTTTCGCGTTTCAACTGGAAAGCAAGCACGGGAGAGTTGTCGGGATAGGCGAGGCGGCGGATTTCTTCCGCGACCGGGCGCG
The DNA here is from genome assembly GCA_036821585.1 of Terriglobales bacterium. Classification (GTDB taxonomy): domain Bacteria; phylum Acidobacteriota; class Terriglobia; order Terriglobales; family Acidobacteriaceae; genus DAISJI01. The sequence continues at coordinate 9,556 of DAISJI010000069.1, read as the reverse complement.
CCGACTGGGTGGCGTCGAGGGAAGGCGCGGCGACCTTCACGATGAATGCGACCGCCAGCAGGACAGGAATCAAGGTGACCGCGTGCGCAAGGCGAACTCCGCGGCGGATGATGGCGAACGCGACTATGGCGAAGATCAACGCGCCGGCCACTGCTGCGGTGGCGATCGCGGCCGCGGGCGGGTGTACGCGGAGAAGAAAATGCGGCGCCAGCAAAATACCGGCGAACAGCGCGCCACAGCAAGCGGCGTGCAGCAGCGCAATGCCGAGAGGGATGCGCGGCTCTTCCCGGTCGTAGAGGTACGCGACAACGAGAAGCGCCGCGGCGGGAATTGAGGGCAGAACGTAGCCCGGCAGCTTGGATTGAGAAATCGAAAAGAAGATAACGGGAATCACGAACCAGAGAGTTACGAACAACGTCAGAGGCATCGAGGCCGGCTCGGCGCGCAATACACGGAAGCGGCGGGCGAGGCGCACGAGTTCGGCGATGAATACCGCCGTCCACGGCATCATCCCCAGAAGCACGGCCGGCACGTAATACCAGAACGGCTGGTGGTGGCGGTAGAGGTTGGTGCCGAAGCGAGCCAGATTGTGTTCAAGGATGAAGACGCGGAAGAAGTCTCCGGTCTTGAGCTGCACGGCGACGTACCACGGCAAAGAGATGGCGAGGAAAAGGAGGATGCCCGGCCACCACAGGGTGCGCAGAATCAGCTTCCCTTCGCGACGCACCGCCGCAAACGCAACGATCAGTACTCCCGCCAGGAACGGAGCGACCGGACCTTTCGCCAGCATGCCGAGAGCGGAGAACGCATAGAAAACCAGTAGACACGCGCGCGGACCGTCCGAAAACCATTCCAGCCAGGCGAGCATCGCGACGGTAAAACACACGGTGAGCGGCATGTCGGTGGAGGCGCCACGCCCGAATCCGACCACCGCGGCAAGCGAGGCGGTAATTAGCGCCGCATCGAGCGCCCAGCCCGGGAGGCGTCGCCGCACGAACAAGTAGATGGCGAGCACCATCAAGGAAGTCATCAGTGCGACCGGCACGCGCGCGGCCCAGTCGTGCACGCCGAACACGGCGTACGACGCCATCTCGCCCCAGTAGAGCAGCGGCGGCTTCTCCAGCCACGGCGTTCCGTTCAGGGTGGGGACAATCCAATCGTGGCGGGCGAGCATCTCGGCGCCGATTTGCGCGTAACGCGGCTCATCGGCGCCCAGCAGTCCAAAGCTGCCCAGTCCGTAGAAGAACAGGAACGCGCAGACCGCCAGCACGACGGCGATTTCGACGAAACGGTTTGGGCGCAAGTCAGGCAAGGGGGGTCAGGCTTTCTGCGAGCTTGCGTGTTTGCCGTGATGCTTCCACAGCGCCCAGATGCTGAGCACCACCCACGAGCATTCCATCACTACGAAACCGAGCTGGAAAGGTCGGAGGGCAATGTATCCGAGGATGCCCGAACCGGCGGCATTCAGGATGTTGTGAATCGGGCTTGCAGACCTCATCCAGCCCATCTGGTGGCCGGCGTACGCGATCAGGACCATCAGCGCGCCGGCAAATGAAGCGACCTGGATCAATACTGTTGGCTGACACGACATCCCTATGTGTTATCACACCATGCCACAGCCGCCAAACGCCCACCGCATGACACGCAAAAACCCGTGTCATGGGGGACCCGGTTTCAGCGGTGCGGCACCTGTCGCGAAGGGACCACCAGCAGCACCGATTCCTGCTTTCCGGCGACACGCAACTCCTCGGCCGCCTGGCGCAGTTCCGGCTCCGAGGCTCCAGCGATCTGAATGACGACCGAGTTCTCGCAGACCTTGTGCCAGCAACCGCGCGCCGGCAGGATGGTGAATCCGTCAAAGTGCTTGCTCAGGATTTGCTCGATGGTGGCACGGTCGAAATCCGCAACATAGATGCTGGCGGCCTCGCAATGGGTCAGCGCAACCGGCTGGTTCGGAATGGCGCAGGCGTCGCCGGGTTTGGCTTTCCGTGGCTGCGCTGCGGCGTGCAGTGCGATGGCGAGAACGGCGGCGAACAATGCGGGTTTCATGCCCGCATTGTAGTGCGGAATCCGGAATACGAATCACGTCGCGTCCGAGAAACCCTCTTCCCGATCGTGCGTCCGCTGCAGACGCATCTGCGCCAGCACGCGCTCGGCGGCAACCGAGACCGGGCCTTCGACCGAGCATCCGCTGGCGCAGCGATGTCCGCCGCCGCCGAAGTAGGCGCCAATCTGCGAGACGTCGATCAGCCCCTTGCTGCGCAAGCTGACGCGCCAGCATCCGTCCGCCTGTTCGCGAAAGAAGATCGCGACCTCGACGCCCTCGATACCGAGCGCGTAGTTCACCAGCCCCTCGCAATCTTCGTCGATGGCGCCGCAGCGCTCCCTCTGCTGCCGGTTGACGGCCATCCACGCCAGATCGCCGTCACGATGCAATCCGCTCAACGCCGCACCCAGCAGCCGCATCTTCGCCGTCGGGTTGGAGAAGTACACCGCCTGTGCGATCCGTGCCGGGTCCGCGCCCGCCGCCACCAGGTCTTGCGCCAGCGCAAAGGTGTGCGCGTTCGTACCCACGTAGCAGAAAGAGCCGGTATCGGTCAGTACCGCCGTATACAGGCAGGTCGCGATCTCGGGCGTGATCTCGACATCCGCGGCCCGCGCCAGCCGGTACACCAGCTCCGCGGTCGCACACGCCGAGGGGTCAATCCAGTTCACGTCCGCGAACGGCCGCCCGCTCAGGTGGTGATCGATGTTGATAAGGAATTTCTTTTCCAGCCCCGCAAGCGAGGTCCGCTGCAGGCTGTCGCACTCGAGGAGAATCGCAACCTCGTAGTTACCGTTCACCGATTGCGCGCTGATGACGCGGTCGGCAAAGGGCAGCGGCTGGTAGATGTGCGGGACGCCGCCGTGCATCACCACGTCGGCTTGCTTGCCCATTTGCAGCAGGATTTGGCAGCACGCAAGGACGGAGCCCACGGCGTCGCCATCGGGCCGCGCGTGCGAGGTGAGGACGAACCGCTCGCGACGCTCGATTTCGCCGAGAATCTGTTGTAGTGCGTCCTCCACGGGCCGGGACCGTCCGATCATTTCCGACTTTTCAAATCAGAATTGACTACTTCTTTCGCTTCTTTACCCGCTCTATTAAGTTGTCAATTCTAGTCTCATACTGCTGAGACCTGTCCAGTCGAAAATGCAGCTCAGGCGAGTGGCGAAGCCTTAAACGGTCCGCGAGTTCGTGCTTGATATATCCCTTGGCGGCTTCCAATCCGGCGAGCGTGTTCTTTTCTTCCTCGGCGTCGCCGGCGACGTTCACCAGCACGAAGGCCTGCCTTCCATCGGGCACGATCTGGACTTGGGTCACCGTCGCCAGGCCAATGCGGGGATCGGTCAACTCTCCTTCGACGATCTCCGAAATCTCCTCGCGCATGGTGTCGGCCAGCCGCTCGCGGTGATATTGTGCCGCTCTGTTTTGGTCCATAATGACGTTCCACGCTCGCAGCGTGCGGCACGAGGCGTGTGCCTTATGCCTTGCGCCTTATGCCTACTCCAAGTATTCGATGAACGAATCGGTGATCTCAGCGCCGGCATTATTCGTGATTCTCGCCGCCGCGCGCTCCACGGTTTCCATCTGGCCGCGCAAATAATCCTTGGAGTGGGAGATACTCACCACCCCGACCGTCGCTCGCTGCCACTGGTCCGACGGATCCAGTTCCGCCACCGAGACATTGAAACCGGTGCGTAGCTTGTCCTTCAGGCTGCGCAAAACCTGCCGCCGGTCTTTCAGCGACTGTGCAGCTTCGATGCGGACTTCGA
>DAISJI010000069.1:0-5643 GCA_036821585.1 Terriglobales bacterium | reverse complement strand
AGCAGCGGTTACTGCTTGCGCGTGCGTCCCATGAATGGAAAGTTTACGGACCCACCCTGCGATTTCAGCAGCCACAGGCGCACATACAACCCGGCCGCAACTGCCACCACGACGGCGGCGATTCTCCACGCATTCTCCATATAGCACCCCAAAAGGGCGTGGCCAAAGATGCCCCTGGCCAGTCACCGCCAGCGACTCGCTGCTTTCTTTACGCGGTCAACTCCGCCGCGATGCGCTCGGTGAGGAACGCCTCGACCACGTCGCCCACCTTCACGTCGCCATAGTTCTGGATGGCGATGCCGCACTCCATGCCGTTGCGCACTTCGCTGACGTCTTCCTTGAAACGCCGCAACGAGGCGACCTTGCCCTTGTATACCTGCACGTTATCGCGCAGCAGCCGGACCTCCGAATCGCGCTTGATCAGTCCGTCCTGCACGTAACAGCCGGCAATCATACCCACCTTCGGAATGCGGAAGGTATCGCGTACTTCCGCGCGCCCGAGGTACGTTTCCTTGATAATCGGATCCAACAACCCGGTAACCGCCTTGCGGATTTCGTCCTGCAGCTCGTAGATGATCGAGTGCAAGCGGATCTCGACCTTTTCCTGCTGGGCAATCTCCGCCGCCTTGCGCTCCGGCCGCACGTTGAACCCGATGATGATCGCGTTCGACGCCGTCGCCAACAGCACGTCGCTCTCCGTGATCGCGCCCACGCCCGTGCGCAGCACTTTCACCTTCACCTTTTCGGTGGACTGTTTGGCCAGCAGGTCGCGGAGCACTTCCACCGAGCCCTGCACGTCCGCCTTCAGGATAATGTTCAGGTCCTTCTGGCCGGCCGTCCGGATCTGTTCGGCCAGGCCTTCCAGCGACACGCGCGAACTCTTGGCCAGCGTCGCTTCGCGCGTTTTCTGCCCGCGGTAATCGGAGATGTTGCGCGCCTTCTCGCGGTCGGCGACGACCACGAACTGGTCGCCCGCTTCCGGCAGTCCATCCAGACCGAGAATCTCGGTAGGCGTGCTGGGAGGCGCCACGTCCATCGCGTTGCCATGTTCGTCGAACATGGCGCGGACCCGTCCGAAGCTGTTGCCCACGACGAAGTAATCGCCGTTCTTGAGCGTGCCGTTCTGCACCAGGACGGTTGCGACGCTACCCCGACCACGGTCGAGTTTCGCTTCCAGCACGGTTCCGGTAGCGGTCCGCTCGGGATTGGCTTTCAGGTTCTGCAGGTCGGCGGTCAGGCAGATCATTTCCAGCAGCAGGTTGAGGTTGGTCTGCTGCTTTGCCGACACGTCGACGAACACCGTGTCGCCGCCCCAGCCTTCCGGCATCAGGCCGCGGTCGGCCAGTTGTTTCTTGACGCGTTCGGGCAGCGCATCCGGCTTATCGATCTTATTGACCGCCACGATGAGGGGCACGTTCGCCGCCTTGGCGTGGTCGATCGCCTCCAGCGTCTGCGGCATAACGCCGTCATCCGCCGCCACGACCAGGACAACGATGTCGGTCACCTTGGCGCCGCGGGCGCGCATGCGCGTGAACGCCTCGTGGCCCGGCGTATCGATGAACACGATCTCACGTCCGTACGCCGGCGAGTTCTTGTCCGTAATCGTCAACTTGTACGCGCCGATATGCTGGGTGATGCCGCCGGCTTCGCCTCCGGCCACGTTCGCATGACGGATCGAATCCAGCAGCGTCGTCTTGCCGTGGTCCACGTGGCCCATGATGGTGACCACCGGAGGACGCACGACTTCCGCGCTCAGGGCTTCGAACTTCGCTTCATCCTGGGTTGCGCTCTCGACCATTTCGCGCGTGGTCTGCTCTTCGAAGCTGATGACTTCCGTCTCCGCTCCGAAATGCCGGGCCATTTCTTTCGCCAGTTCGGCGTCGAGCGTCTGGTTCACCGTCGCCAGCACGCGCCGCGCCAGCAAACGGGTAATCAGCTCCTTCGCGCGGATGCCCAGCTTCTCGGCCAGGTCCTTTACGCTGATGCCTTCGGTGATGACGATGTTGCGCGTGATGGGCAGCGGTTCGTTCGTCGCCGACAAACGCGGCGGCGGAACGAAGCCCTTCATCGGGCCTTCCTTCACGCCACGCGGAACGTACCGTTGTCCCGGCCTGCGCGAGGGCGCTCCCGGACGTCCTGCCGGACGGCTTCCCGGCGCTCCCGGAGGCGCCATTCCCGGCGCACCCATTCCCGGACGCGGCGCCATGCCTGTCGGCGACGAGCGCGTCGGATGCATCGGACGCCGCTCTCCGGGACGCAGCGGCGGACGTGCCGCCGTCGCTCCCGGACGCGGTCTCTGAAAAATCGGTTGCCCCGGTACCGGGCGTCCCGGCGCCGGACGAGCGGGCGCGGCTGCCTGCGGACGCGGGGGCGGCGCCAGGTAGACCGGGCGCGGTCCCGTCTGCGGCATCACCATGCGTCGTTGGGGCGCGATCGGCTGTCCCGGCTTGGGCGCTCCGGGTGCAGCCGGACGATGCGTAGGTATTGCCGGCGCGTGCGTGCTCGCCGCTGGCTGCTGCGTGGTTGCGGGCATTACGGAAATAGGAGCCTCGACGGGCAAAGCGGGTTCGGCCGTTGCTGCGGCAGCGGGAGGGGTGATGACGGGTACTTCGGATTCGACGATCTCGACATCCGCCGCTTCGGCGCGGATTTCCGGCGCCGATTCGACGGGTGGAGCGGAAGTTTCGGCGACGCGAGGCGCTTCCGGAATCTTGTAGACAGGTCGCGATGGCGCTTCCGCCGGCGGCTTGATGAACCTCGGCGCCGGCACTTCAGCGGGCGCGGCCGGCTTGGCGGCAACCGGAGGAGCGGCCGGCTTGGCGGCGGGCTTGGCGGAGGGCGGCACCGCGATCGGCTTGGCCTCGGGCTTGGGCGGCGCGGCTGCGGCATGCTGCTTCTGCTGCAGCGCCTTCAGTACATCGCCCGGGCGCGTGATGTGCGAGAGATCGATCTTCGTCCGGAACTCGTCACCGTGCGCACGCGACGCCGCGCGCGTTCCGGCGGAAGACGCCGAGCCGCTCTTGATATGCGCGCGTACCTTCTCCGCTTCTTCAACGGTGATGGAACTGGAGTGGGTCTTCTTCTCGGTTACACCGACCACCGTCAGGACATCCAGGATCGCCTTGCTCTTGACTTCCATCTCCCTGGCGAGGTCGTTAATGCGAATCTTCGAGGTGTCTAACATCCGCCCTTTTGTTTCCTCCGAATTTCCCGTTAAGTCTTCATTTCAACCTCACGGTGTATCGGTGTTTGAATTCATCTTCTTTTCGTCCGAACGGGTAGCGTTCACCCGCCTGAATTCCGCTTTTCGGCCCCCTACCGCTGGGGCCGTAAGCCTTACGTCTTTTCCGGTGGAATCTGCTCTTCGTCCGGATGCCGCTCGTGCGTGGTTACTTCCGCATCGTCGGCATTGGGCGCGTTCTCCACGCCGCTGATCGCCTCGGCTTCCAGGTCCTGGCCTTCCTCGACCAGTTCGGAGACGCTCTCGCTGCCCGCCTCCGCGATTTCCGACAGCCCTTCCGTATCGCCCGATTGCCCCGCCGAATCCGGACCCACGTCGTCCGGCAGCGGCGCACCTTCTTCCCCGGCCACCGGCTGGTCCTCGGGTGCGTCGTAAGCTGCCGCTTCGGCGGCTTCGCCCACTTCCAGGCTGGCGAAGTAATTATTGACCGCAAGACTGATTTTCTCCACCGTCTTCGGGCCGATTCCTTCGATCGCTTCCAACTGTTCGGGCGTCATGTCGGCAAGTTCCTCCACCGAGTTCACGCCCGCCGCTTGCAGCTTCTCGATGACGCTCACGCCCATGTCGGGGACCTTGTCCAGCGGGGTCGCCTGGCCGCCGACCAGCGCCGACATCTGCTGTTCCACTTCCTGGCGCTTCTCTTCTTCGCTCTTGATGTCGATCTTCCAGCCCAGGAGCTTCGCCGCCAGCCGGACGTTCTGTCCCTTCTTGCCGATGGCCAGCGATAGCTGCGTGTCGTCCACGATGACTTCGAGCTGTTTTTCGGCGGCGTCCAGGACGGTCACGCGGCTCACCTTGGCAGGCTGCAGCGCCTTTTCGGCGAAGGTAACCGGGTCCTCGTGATACTCGATGATGTCGATCTTCTCGCCACGCAGTTCGCGAATGATCGACTGCACCCGCATGCCCTTCATGCCCACGCAGGCGCCCACCGCGTCCACGTCCTTATCCTTCGACATGACCGCGATCTTGGTACGCTCGCCGGCTTCGCGAGCAATGGCGCGGATCACCACCGTGCTGTCATAGATTTCGGGTACTTCCGTCTGGAACAGGTGCTGCACCAGCTCCGGCGCCGCCCGCGATACGATCACCTGCGGTCCCTTGGAGGCTTTTTCCACGCGCGTAATCACTACCCGCACGCGCTCGCCAACGGCAAACGACTCCAGCCGCGACTGCTCCTTGCGGGGCGCGCGCGCTTCGGCCTTGCCGATATCAAAAATGACGTCCGAACCTTCCACGCGCTTCACCGTCGCATTGACGATCTCGCCCACGCGCCCGATGTACTCGTTGTAAACCGTATCGCGCTCGGCCTCGCGCACCTTCTGGAAGATGACCTGCTTGGCGAGTTGCGCGGCGATGCGGCCCAGCACGTCGGTCGCCTTGGGGATGCGGATTTCGCCGCCCACTTCCGCATTCGGGTCGAGCTTGCGCGCCTGTTCCAGCGTCAACTGGTTGAGCGGGTCTTCCACCTGCTCCGGCGTTTCCACCACCTGCTTGACGATAAACGCCCGGATCTGCCCCGTCTCCTTGTCCAGTTCGGCGCGAAGGTTTTCCTGGGTCTTGTAGTACTTGCGGGTGGCGACGACAATCGCGTCTTCCACCGCCGTCACTACGATCTGCGGATCAATTCCCTTCTCGCGGCTCAGGGCATCGATAACGTTGTGAATCTCACTCGCCATAATCTTTTGATTCCGATCAAACTTCCGTTGCCAACCGTGCGTCGCGGCCGCGCAATTTGAAATTTCAAACTTGAAATTTCAAAATTCCGGCACCAAGTTTGCTTTTTCCACCAGCGCCAGCGGGATCTCCACCGTGCGCGGCTCGTGCTTCTTGCTGCCGCCAATCTCCAGCGTTACCTGGCCGTCGTGCAATCCCCGCAAGCGTCCTTCAAAATGCTTCTGGTTCTCCACCAGTTCGCGCGTCTGCAGCTTGACCATGCTGCCGGTGAAGCGCTCGTAATCCGCGTCGTTCCGCAGCTTGCGGTCCAGCCCCGGCGACGAAACTTCCAGCGTGTACGATCCCGGGACCGCATCCTCCACGTCGAGGATCGTGCCCACCTCGCGGCTCACGCTGGCGCAGTCTTCGTGGGTGACGCCCGCGGGCTTGTCGACGAAGATCCGCAGCAGGCGCGCCTTGCCGCCGCCGCGAAACTCCAGGTCCCACAACTCAAGCCCCTGCGAGCTGGTCACCCGCTCGACAATCCCGCGCACGTGATCGAAATCGAGCGCCATCGCCTCAAATAAAAAGTGGGCTCGCGCCCACTGGTATCTTCCGCCGAAGTCCCCGGTCTACGGCTCGTCACGGGGTGTCACTACACACCAGCTCCAGCACCTACTATACGCGCCACGCGCTCAAAATTCAATCCAGCGCGCTCGTCCAAACGACGTGCTGTGAATAAGATGCGG
>DAISJI010000068.1:8442-10820 GCA_036821585.1 Terriglobales bacterium | reverse complement strand
GATCAGGTTGGCGGCGGCGTCCAGGTAGAAACCGGCCCGCGGAGGAACCCAGGTGGTGGCGCTGTACTCGGTAATGACCGCCGGCCCGCGCAGACGATGCTTGGGGGTCAGAGAAGCGCGGTCGATCACGGCGACGTTCTGCGGCTTCCCTGCTACCCAGACCGGTGCGCGTTCATTCTTGGATCGAACCGCAGTCTCCGCCGGTGACCATTGCAGTTTCGGCGCCGCCAGTCGAGCGTGCAGGCGCAGCGTGACCACCTCCGCCTCGCGCTGCTCGTGGCTATAGCCGTAGCGGCGCTTGTGCTCGGAATGAAAGTCGCGGAGGACGTTGCGTCCGAAGTGGACGTTGAGTTCGAAGCCCTGTCCGCGATAACGAAGGTCCGCGGTTTCATCAAACTCAATCTTGCCGGCCCAGCGTTCGCGGCGGAAGTCGCGTTGGGCGTCCTTGCGCATTCGGACAAACTCGCGTTGCGCGCGCGCTTGCCAGCCCGTCTCTCCGGTACGCCAAACGACGGTACGCGAGTAATCCTTTACGACGTCACTGACGAGAATGCCGAGGGCAGAGAGCGCGCCCGGCATGGCGGGAACGAGCACGCGGCGAATCCCGAGCCCGGAGGCCAGTTCGCAGGCATGAAGCCCGCCGGCGCCGCCGAAGGCAATCAGCGCGAAATCTCGTGGATCATAGCCGCGCTCGATGGACACCACCCGAACGGCTTTCTCCATCGTCGCATTCACCACGCGAATCACTCCGGCCGCAAATTCCTCGATCGTCATTGACGATTGGTTCTTTTTCAGCCAGCCACTCACGATCTTTCGCGTACGCGGCAAATCCAGGCGGAACTCTCCGCCGAGGAAGCGCTCCGGCTGAATGCGGCCGAGAATCAGATTTGCGTCGGTCACCGTCGGTTGCTCGCCTCGTCCATAGCAAATGGGACCGGGATCTGCGCCGGCGGACTCGGGTCCGACGCGCAGCGCCCCGGCAGCGTCGAAGCGCGCCAGCGATCCGCCTCCCGCGCCGACGGTGTGAATGTCGAGCATGGGCACGCGCACCGGCAGGCCGGCAACTTCTCCTTCGGAACCCGCGCGCGGCACGCCGTCCACCAGGACAACGTCGGTGGAAGTTCCGCCCATGTCGAAGCCGATGATCCGTTCGAATCCGCTGCGCTTGGCCACGACCGATGCGCCCACCACGCCGCCGGCCGGACCTGAGAGCACGGTACGCACCGGTTCGCGGGCGGCTGAGTTCAGCGACGTGATTCCGCCGCTGGATTGCATCACGAACACCTGCGATCCCTTGCCCGCGCGCCGGTCAATCGCGGACTCCAACTGTCGTAGATAGCGCTCCACCACCGGTTGTAAATACGCGTTCACTACGACGGTGCTTGCGCGCTCGTATTCGCGGAACTCGGGAAGAATCAGGTGCGAGAGCGAGAGCGGTACTCCGAGCGGCCCGAGCGCTTTGGCGACGGCCCGCTCGTTCTCGGGATTCGCAAACGAGAACAAGAACGAAATCGCTATCGACTCCGGCTTTGCCCTGCTTAACTCCGCCGCCAGTCTTTTCAATTCCGTAGGGTCGGGTTTCTTGAGCGACTTCCCTTCCGGGCTGGTGCGTTCCGCAACGCCGAATCGCAACTCGGAAGCCACCAGCGGCGGCACGCGCTCGAAGAAGAAGTCATAGAGCTTGGGTCGCGCCTGGCGTCCGATTTCGATGGAGTCTTCGAATCCCGCGGTAGTGACGAAAGCAACGCGCGCTCCCTTGCGTTCGAGCAGCGTGTTGGTTCCGACAGTCGTCCCGTGCAGCAGCAGGACAGGGCCATCGTGCCCAATGCGCTCGACGGCTTCCATGATCGCGCGCGACGGATCGGCAGGCGTGGAGAACACCTTCAGCATGCGCACGCGGCCGCGCTCCATCCAGACGCAGTCGGTAAACGTCCCTCCGGTATCGACGGCGACGCGCAACCGTGGCTGGGAACGCGCAGGCATGAACGCGCGAGTTTAGCATCTCCGTCGGGTGCCCCACCCTGACCGGTTTTGGAAGGGTGGGAATACAGGTTCGTCCTGACGCTACAATCGCTCGGTGGACGTCCGCATCCGTGAAGCGACAACCGAGGATTTTGACGAGCTGTGGCGCATCGACCAGGAGTGTTTTGAGCCCGGCATCTCGTACACGCGACGCGAGCTCGCCTGGTACATGAATCTGCGCGGCGCCTTCACGCTGGTTGGCGAAACGCGAAAAACGGTGCGTTCCCAGTGGAAGATCGCGGGATTTAGTGTCGGCCAGCAACCGCGCCGCGGGCTGGGACACATTGTGACCATCGACGTCCTGCCCGACGCGCGCCGCACCGGCCTCGGCACCCGCCTGATGCTGGACATTGAAG
>DAISJI010000068.1:0-8342 GCA_036821585.1 Terriglobales bacterium | reverse complement strand
AATGCGTGCACACGTTCCTCGGCGGGTGTGCGAAATGGAATTTCGGGACCGGGATTGAGTGCGATCAGGTTTACCTTGGCACGGATCCCTCGCAGCAGCTCGACTACCTCACGCGCATTCTCGCCGCTGTCGTTCACGCCCTCGATCAGGACGTACTCGAAGGTCAGCCGCTCGCGCGGGCGCAACGGGAACTCGCGCGCGGCGGCCATCAATCGCTCAAGCGTCCATTTGCGCGTGATGGGCATGATCTCGACGCGCTGCTGCTCGTTCGACGCATTCAGCGAAATCGCCAGCTTCGGGCGCACCGGCTCCTGCCCGAAATCGTGAATCGCAGGAACGATGCCCGCGGTGGACACGGTCATGCGCGAGACGGAGATTCCGGACTCTTCCACCAGCAGCCGCACGGCTTTCATGAAATTGTCGTAATTGAGGAACGGCTCGCCCTGCCCCATGAAGACCAGGTTCACGCGTTCGGTGTCGAGATTTACGCGGTGGTCGTTCAGGACGCGCAGAACCTGACCGACGATTTCTCCCGCGGAGAGGTTGCGCAGAAGTCCAAGCAGTGCGGTCATGCAGAACTGGCAGTTGACGGCGCATCCCGCCTGGCTGGACACGCAGATCGTCGCCCGCCTTCGGGGTGCCCCACCCTGACTGGTTTTGGAAGGGTGGGCTTGCATCTCTTCGTCTCCCGCGTCGCTTCCGTCTCCCTGCTCCCCGTCGTCGCCATCGGGCATCCATACCGTCTCAACCGACTGCCCATCGGCGAACTGCATCAGGTAGCGGACCGTCCCATCGTGCGAGACGAACTTCTTTTGGACCTCGGGCAAACCAATCGAGCAGGAAGCCGCAAGCTCGGCGCGCAACGTCGCCGGCAGACTGGTTATCTTTTCCAGCGACTCCACTCTCTGGCGGTAAATCGCCTCGGCAAGCTGCCGAGCCCGGTAGGCGGGCTGCCCCAGGCCCTCCACGATCAAGCTAAGCTCTTGAATCGAAAGGCCTAAAAGTTCCTTATTTTGCGGTAGTGGCATGCATCCAAAGTAGTATCTGGCGGATTTGGCGTCCCGCTGCATTCATTGTAACGCGCAGAGTAGGTGGCCATTCGGAGCATTAACGCCGAGTGGCACGGCGAAGGTTCGGCGGGCGGTCGCCCTCGTAGCAGACGTAACCGGTTGATACGGCGGCGACTATGCTTATGACGAGGAACGGTGCGTTGTGCCAGAATCTAACCGGCCCCAGCCCGGGCATCGAGGCCCCCTCGGGTGAGCAATCGGCCAGTCGTATAAAAGCAGTCGAAACCGTCATGGATGAAGTGCGAAACATCCGGCGCGAAGTGCTGCCCAACGGACTCATCGTCCTCACCGAGGAGATGCCGCACCTGCGCTCCGTATCCATCGGTGTCTGGATCAAGACGGGCTCGCGCCACGAAGAGCCCGAGTTCAACGGGATCTCGCATTTCATCGAGCACATGGTCTTCAAGGGCACGAAGAACCGCAGCGCCGAAGACATCGCGCGCCAGGTGGACTCGATTGGCGGCAACATGGACGCTTTCACCGCCAAGGAGTGCGTTTCGTTCGACATCAAGGTGCTGGACGAGCATGTGCCCCTCGCGCTCGACATCCTCAGCGACCTGGTCCTGAATCCCGTCTTCGATACCAAGGACATCACGCGCGAACGCGGCGTGATCCTGGAAGAAATCAAGATGGACGAGGACAATCCCGATTACCTCGTCCACGAAATCTTCACCCAGAATTTCTGGAAGGACCACCCGCTGGGCAAGCCGATCCTGGGGACGAAGGAAACGGTAAAGCGCTTCGAACAGGGACCGCTGACCGATTACTGGAAGCGGATCTTCATCCCCAACAACATGATCGTCTCCGCCGCCGGCAACCTGCGGCACGAGCGCTTCGTCGACGTGGTGAAGCAGCGCTTCTCCGGGTTGAAGGCCGGTAAGAACGGCTTCCACCAGCTTCCGCCCAAGCCTTCCGCGCGTATCATGATGCGCAACAAGAAGGCGCTCGAGCAGGTGCAGATCTGCATTGGCGTGCCCTCGCACCCGATTTCGGACGAACGCCGTTATACCTCGTACATCCTGAGCACACTGCTGGGCGGCGGGATGAGTTCGCGCCTCTTTCAGAACATCCGTGAGCGCCAGGGATTGGCCTACGCGATCTACAGCGAGCTGAACCCTTACCGCGATACCGGATGCATGTCGGTGTACGCCGGGACATCGCGCGAGTCGGCGCCGAAGGTGGTGCAGGCGGTAATGAACGAATACCGGGCGTTGAAAAAAACGCCCGTGCCCGAAGAGGAATTGCGCCGCTCCAAGGACCAACTGAAGGGCAGCATGATGCTGAGCCTGGAGTCCTCGGCGGCGCGCATGTCGAACCTGGCGCGCCAGGAAATGTATTTCGACCGCTTCATCTCGCTCGACGAGATTATCCGTTGTGTGGAAGCGGTCACGGTGCCGGAACTCCAGGCCATGGCGAACGAGTTTTTCATTCCAGAACTTGTGGCTGTGACCGTGCTCGGAAATCTCAACGGGCTGAAGATTTCGCGCGACCAGATCGCCTGCTGACTGGTAGGACCGGCGTCTCGCCTGCGGTCTGCTCTTGTCACTCCTGGTTTCGGAGCAACAGGATTGGTCTACCGGCTAGTTCGTATCTCCAAATTCCCGCTGCCTCTGCTCGAAAGCTTTCCGGTTCTTCGCTTCCAGCAGTCGTTGCTCAGCAGCCTCGCTTTTGAGTCCGCGCTGTTCGAGAACGCTTGCTAGCGCGAGGCGGTAGCCGAGAGCGTCGGGGCGTATCTCCACTGCCTTGCGCAGCGCCACCTCCGCGCTCTCGTATGCACCCTTCCGCTGTCGCACCAGTCCGAGGTAGTAGTACTGCGTTGCATCGGGCATGGTCGTCTCCAGCTTCCACACTTCAGTGGCGCGCTGGAGGTATATCTCGGCGTCGTCGTAGCGGCCCATCTGGTAATAGGCCACGCCGAGCACGTAATTGCCTGCCCAGTAATTCGAATCGAGTTGGTGCAGTTCCTGGAATTTCTGTACCGCTTCCTCGCTGCGGCCGACGCCGTACAGCGTGCGCGCGAGGTAGTCGAGCGGAAGCACATTCTGCGGCGCGCGCTCGTGAGCATGCGAGAACAGTGCCAGTTCGCTGTCCCACTGCTTGCTTTGCACGGCGGTCGAAGCGGCAAAGGTAAGCGCAATCGCGGCCGTGATCGCGACAGCGACGGCGCCGTACCATCGCTTTCTACCCACCGGCTGTGCGGTTCTCATCCCGGCGAACCACTCAGCTCCCGACCTGACCGCGACCGCCAACAAGATCGCGAACATAACCGACGGCAAGTACGCGTAGCGGTCGTGCACGTAGTCGTGCCACTGGAAGACCTTGATTCCCACCATTGCCGGCGCCAGCGGCGCAAGAATCCACATGGCTGCAAGCGCTCCCAACCGCGCGCGCCGGCCGATCATCCAGCACCCGGCAATCACGGCCGCGGAAAGCAGCGCAGGCACCAATACCGCGCCTGCCGAAAAGTGCCGGACCAGTTCGAAGTCATAAAAGATGCTGAGCCGGAACGGCCACAGCATCTGTCGCAAATAAAACCAAAGAGCCGAGGGCCAAGTCAGCACGACCCAACTCATGGGCCTCACCCGCCTTGAGTTCACCAGTCCTTCCAGCACCCGGTTGCGAACCACCAGGTACGCGATGGTCACTACGACGTACGGTAACCAGCGCGCGATCGTCTGCTGGATCCGCGCACGCAGGCTGTTGCCCTCGGAATCGGTCCCGGCGTATACCGCCAGCACCGCAACGAATGCGAGAGCCGTCTCCTTCGACAACAACGCCAGCGCGTACAGCACGACCGAAGCCGCAAGCCACACCACGCGCTTCCCTGCTCGCCAGTTCTGATATGCCAGCAACGCGCCGACGAAGAAAATCGTCAGTAGCACCTCGGGAATGCCCGAAACCCATGCCACGCACTCGATGTGCAGCGGATTCAGTCCGAATAGCAGCGCCGCGATTCCACCCGCCCAACGGTCCCGCAATAGCCGCGACGCCAGCAGGTACACCAGGCCGGTGGCAAGCACGTGTGCCGCGATGGTCGTCAGGTGCCACCATCCGGGCGTGAGCTTAAATAGCGAGTAGTTCCCCGCCAACCACGCCATGAACACCGGCCGATAGTAGTTGCCCTGGATGTGCGCACGCCCGAACGACCACACGTGCCCGGTGAAAAACGTGCGCCAGAACTTCCACGACTGGATCCATGGATTCATTTCGATCTGGAGCGTGTCGTCGAAGACGAATGAGTAGGTGATGGTCCGAACGTAGACGAGTGCAGTAGCGATGAGCGCCAGGCGAAGCAGCGCGCCGGGCCCGAAGCGGAATGGGCCGATGCGGATGCTCGGCTCCGACTCTTCGGTCTTTCGTTCGAGTGCGCCAGTTGCGGACGTCATAATTTACGTAGGATCACTTTGCCGGTTGCAGCTTTGCCGTGATTTCGCTGATTTGCGCCAACGTGCCGGGATCGTTTGGATTGGCGGCGAGTTCGGCGCGGAACGATTCCAGTGCGGGCTGAAGTTTTCCCTGCTCCTTCATCGCCATTCCCAATGCAAACGAGTAGCCGGGCGCCTTGGGCTCGCGCTTTAACGCCTCGCGCAGCGCCGACTCGGCCGCGTCGTACTGTTTGAGTTTGGTCGAAGCCAGCCCAAGGTAATAAAGAGCGTCCGGCACCGGGTTGAGGGCGACGGACCTGGCGAGAAATTGCTGGGCCTTGTCGTAGTGGCCGGTCATGTACTGGGCGTATCCCATCCTGTAGTTCGCGTACCAGTAATCGGGATCATTGGCAAGTACGAAGGAATACAGCCGGATTCCCTGGTCGTACATGCCGCGCGCCACGAAAGTCGCCGCCAGCTTGTTCCGCGGCAGATCGTTGATCGGCGCAACTTTCATGCCGTGCGTGTAAAGCGGTATATCGTCGGACCACGGCAGACTCTGCGCGACTGTACCCGCGATCAGCACCAGTGCCACGACGCCTGCGGCTATGGTGCCGGCGGGACGTCCCGCGATCTTCCACGCATCGAGCCTGGCCAGCGCCATTCCAGCGAGCAGCGCAAATCCGATGGACGGCAGATACAAATAGCGGTCGTGAATGAAATCGCCCATCGGCAGCAGCGCGAGATTCATAACCGGCGCCAGCGGCAGCAGCATCCAGATTGCCGCGAATGCGACCAGCGGCGAGCGCGACTTCCACCACGCATACGCGATGATTGCGGCCGCAAGGATGACTCCCAGCAACGGCGACAGGAAGTACTTCCAACTGACGTGCGTAACGTAGGGCGTGTCGTAGAAAGCGCTCAAACGAATCGGAGCGACAAGTTGTTTCAAGTAAAACCACAGCACCGACGGCAGCGTGTACAGGCTGATGCTGGCCGGCAGGTCGACGGTGGTGTGTACCAGGCCGTGGAGGGCGGAGGCGCGCATCATCAGGTAGACGAGCGTAACGGCCGCGAATGGCACCACGACCTTGGCCGCATCCGCGAACTTTCTCCTCCAATCTTCGTCCGGGCAGAGCAGAACGTACGCGGCCATCAATCCGGGGAGAACCACCGCCGTTTCCTTCGCCAGCAGCGCGACGGCGAACCATGCGACGGAGATCGCCAGCCAGTGTGTCCCCTTCTTCTCGCGGTAGTTCATGAAGGCGAGGAAGGACGGGATCATCAGCAGCGCCAACAACGGCTCCGTGACGCCGGAGATCCACGCCACCGATTCGATGTGCACGGAATGCACGCCGAAAATCAACGCCGCTATTGCCGCGATCTTCTGTTCGCGCGTGAGCCGCAAGGCCAGCAGGTACACCAGTGCCGTCGCCCCCAGGTGCGCCAGGATGTTCGTCAGGTGCCAGAACATCGGGTGCAAACCGAAGATCGTGTGGTTCAGCAGCAGCCAGGTAAGAAAGACGGGCCGGTAGTAGTTGCCGAGCGGGCTCTGCTGCATCCACACGTTGCCGCGGAAATACATGGGCAGGTACCGCCAGCTCTGTACCAGGGGGTTGGAAACGATCTGGCCCAGGTCGTCGTAAACGAAACCGAACTGAAGGGTCCAAAGGTAGACGGCAGCGGTGGCGAGGAGTACGGCAGCCAGGAGACGATTGCAGATTCTCACACTAGCCCCGTTGGGCTGGGTCAATGTCATGTACCTTCCAGGAGGAAGCAAGTCAGGCCATTGTAGCCCATGTTTGTGCCAGCTCTGAGCCTAGGCTGGAAGGGGCCAGTTCGACAAAAACTGCGAAGTATTTGTGACAAAAACTGTCACTTCTGTCCACTTTGGTGAGCCATCCCAAAAAGCATATTCAATGCAACGTCTTGTACATCATACGTTTGCAATTTTCAACCGAAGCGAGACCGACGGCGCGCAGCATGGCACGGCACTTGCAGATTCTTATTGCGAGTGCCGGTCGATCAAGTCGGCGTAAACGCACGAATCAAATTTGTGGAGAGAGAGACACACACACACATGCGCAAACAAAAAGGCTTTTCACTGATCGAGTTGCTGATCGTGGTCGCGATCATTCTGATCATCGCCGCGATCGCCATCCCGAACCTGCTCCGTTCCCGTATCGCTGCTAACGAAGCGTCGGCGGTGGGTTCGATCCGCACCATCAACACATCGGAAGTCACCTACGCTACCACTTACAACACTGTTGGCTTTGCCACTCTGGCGGACTTGGGCGGAGCCGGCGGCACCGCGACCGGCGCGGGCCTGATTGACTCAGTCCTGGCCAGCGGCACCAAGAGCGGCTACGTATTTGCCGTTACCACGGGCGGAGCCGCCACCGGCGGTCCGGCTACGATGTATACCGTGAATGGCGATCCGCAGAACTCGCAGACCGGCCAGCGTCACTTCTACAGCGACCAGTCGGGCGTGATTCGCGCCAACGTGAGCGCCGCCGCGACAGGGACTGACAGCCCGCTGCAGTAAGTCAGCGATTCTGTAAATTTGGCGAAGTACCTGGGGGAGGGTACAAGCCAGGGAGCAGTGGAGCGATCCACTGCTCCTTTGTTTTTTTGCAGAAACGTCATTAAGCTTTCAACAAAATGGGTAGAAAACAATTGCGCTTCCGCGGCGCACTGACAGAATTTGTTCGCCCGGGTTAACAATTCCTGTCAATTCCGGCGTGGAAAGCGCCAAACTCCGCGTCCGGAACGGCTTGCCGTCAACAACTAAGACCCATATGAAATCAGCTACTTACCTTCCATCGTACGACAATCATGATAGGGCGCTGCACTTTGGGCTGGAAAGTGCACACTGAAATAGTAATTCAGTTATACAAACTGAGAGGAAATGAAAGACATGCGCAAACAAAAAGGCTTTTCACTGATCGAGTTGCTGATCGTGGTCGCGATCATTCTGATCATCGCCGCGATCGCCATCCCGAACCTGCTCCGTTCCCGTATCGCTGCTAACGAAGCGTCGGCGGTGGGTTCGATCCGCACCATCAACACATCGGAAGTCACCTACGCTACCACTTACAACACTGTTGGCTTTGCCACTCTGGCGGACTTGGGCGGAGCCGGCGGCACCGCGACCGGCGCGGGCCTGATTGACTCAGTCCTGGCCAGCGGCACCAAGAGCGGCTACGTATTTGCCGTTACCACGGGCGGAGCCGCCACCGGCGGTCCGGCTACGATGTATACCGTGAATGGCGATCCGCAGAACTCGCAGACCGGCCAGCGTCACTTCTACAGCGACCAGTCGGGCGTGATTCGCGCCAACGTGAGCGCCGCCGCGACAGGGACTGACAGCCCGCTGCAGTAAGTCAGCGATTCTGTAAATTTGGCGAAGTACCTGGGGGAGGGTACAAGCCAGGGAGCAGTGGAGCGATCCACTGCTCCTTTTGCTGTTTACAACACTTGGAACGGAAGCGCGCTACTGCCTCTGAAGCTTTTCCAATTCTTCCGCGGCGCCGCGATCTTGCGTAAGGCTCACTTCTGCCCGCAGGGCATCCTTCGCCTCTTCAACCTTTCCCTGCTTCAACAAGGCGGTGGCCAGAAAGTGATTGAGTCCGGGTCGCCTGGGATTAAGCTGCTTGGCGCGCCGAAACTCCTGCTCCGCGCGCGCATAGTTGGAAAGGCTGAGCTGGGAAAGACCCAAAAAAATATACTGCTCGGAGTTTTTGGGAGCCAAACTTATTCCGGCTTCCAACTCTTTCGTCGCTTGTGGATAGTCGCTCAGCTCATACAACGTGATTCCCAGGGCGAAGTGCGTACGCCACTGATTGGGCTTAATCTCGAGTGAGTGATGGTAAAGCGCCAAAGCTGAATTCGGGTTCTTGCGCTTGAA
>DAISJI010000067.1:6328-10851 GCA_036821585.1 Terriglobales bacterium | reverse complement strand
TGCACCGTCGGCCCGTCGAGTTGCGCCGGCGCAACTTCCTGGTCCTTGTACTGGAGCTGGTAAAGCTTCCAGTAGATTCCTCGATTGGCGAGCAATTGCTGGTGGCTGCCCATTTCGCGGACGCGGCCCTTGTGCAGCACGATGATCTTGTCGGCGCGCTGGATGGTGGAGAGACGGTGCGCGATCACCAGCGAGGTGCGGCCCTCGACCAGCCGGGTAAGCGCGTCGCGCACCCGCATCTCGGTTTCGGTATCCACGCTCGAAGTCGCCTCGTCCAGGATGAGAATCTTCGGATCGTGGGCCAGCGCGCGCGCGAATGAGATGAGCTGCTTCTGCCCGGTGGAGAGCGTGCTGCCGCGCTCCTGCACCGCCGACTGAAAGCCATCGGGCAGCGAACGGATAAAGTCGGCGACGTTCACGTCCTCGGCGGCGCGCTCGATGCGGCGCTGATCGATGCCCTCGGTGCCCAGCCGGATGTTCTCCTCGATCGTGCCGGTGAACAGGAACGGGTCCTGCAGGACCACGCCGAAGCGGCGGCGCAGGTCGGTGAGGTCCATCGCGCGGATGTCCACGCCGTCGATTGTGATCGATCCCTGCTGCACGTCGTAGAAGCGCAGCAGCAGCGAAATGATGGTGGTCTTGCCGGCGCCGGTGTGGCCGACGATGGCGGCGGTCTCGTTCGGTTCGACGGCGAAGCTCACGTCGCGCAGCACCCAGTCCATCTCGCCGGCATTGGCGTTGGGCTGGCCGTCGGCATTCTTCTCCGGCACCGTGCGGTAGGCGAACCAGACATGGTCGAACTCGATGCGCCCCGGCCCAATCGCCTGCATCGGCTGCTCGGGAGAGACAACCTCGTTCGCCGTGTCGAGCAGCTTGAAGATGCGCTCGCTGGAGGCCATCGCCGATTGCAGGATGTTGTACTTATCGCTCAGGTCCTGGATGGGACGGAAGAAGCGCTGCGCGTACTGAATGAACGCCACCAGCACGCCGATCGTGGTGACGGCGCGGATCACCTGCCCGCCGCCGAACCAGATCACGCCCGCGATGGCGATCGACGACAGTATTTCGACCACCGGGTAGTAGAAGGCGTAGGCGAGGATCGCGTCCTTAAAGGCCTCCATGTGGCTGCCGTTGATGTCGCGGAACTTGTCGTAGGCGCGCTTCTCGCGGTTGAAAAGCTGGAGCACCACCATGCCGCTGACGTGCTCTTGCAGGTACGCGTTGATGCGCGCGATGGCGGTGCGGATGCGGCGGTAGCTGTCGCGCACGTGCTTGCGAAAGACCATCGTGGCGACGACGATCAGCGGCAGCACCGAGAAGGTGATCAGCGCCAGGCGCCAATCCATGCGCAGCATGATGATCACGATCCCGGCGAGCACGAAGATGTCTTCAAAGATCGAGACCACGCCGGCGGTGAACATTTCGTTGAGCGCGTCCACGTCGGTGGTGACGCGCGTGACCAGGCGCCCGACGGGGTTCTTGTCGAAGAAGCCGATGTGCATGTGCTGCAGGCGGCGGAAGATCTGGCTGCGCAGGTCGAACATGACCTTCTGGCCCGTCCACTGCATCAGGTAGGTCTGCACGAAATCCAGCAGGAAGCCGAACAGGAGCAGGCCGACGTAGATCGCGGCAATCTGCGCAATGCCGACCAGCGGCTCCGCACTGAGGAAGCGGTCGAGCCAGCCGTGCGTTCCCGCCGTGTGCGCCAGGTATTTGTCGATGGCGGTCTTGGTGAGATAAGGCCCGAGGACATCGGCGCCGGCCTTCAGGACGATAGCGACCAGCGTGATTCCTACCTGCCACCGGTAGGGGCGCAAGTATCCCAGCAGCCGCTTCATCAACCGGCTGTCGTACGCTTTTCCAAGTACCTCTTCTTCCTGCATGGACGCGAAGGCTCAGATTATCAGACGCGCGAGGCGAAACCGAGGGTGCGCGAATCCGCCGGAATACTCAAATCCATCGCAATTGACCACAGGAGCTGCGGCGGGCACGTCGAGGGGCCTCCCGCGCTGGCAGCAAATCCGGCGTATACTGAGGATGTAACTTACATCCGAAGACACAACGCAGCTTCCCTCCGTGCGCCTTCGCGAATGAGCCCCAAACAGGCGTTTTGACCTGAACTCGAAGGCCCCGCCACAAGACGGCCGCTGAATCATCCGAGCGGCGAGGAAACTTTCATGGCCAGCCATGCTCAAATACCGGCGAAGAAGAAAGTCCTGCTCGTCGTGTCCAACATGTCGAAACGGAACCTTCGGGCCAGCGTCCTGCGCAAGCACGGATTGGAAGTAGTGTGTGCGAGCCGGGTGTCGGACGCGCGCATGCTCTGGCACCCTCTGACTTACGACTTGGTGCTGATCGATGCGCGTAACGATCAAGCGAACGCCACCGAGCTCTGCGTCGAGATGCGCTCGCGCGCCCCGAAACAGAGGATCGCCTTCCTGGTCGGCAAGCCTGAGTACCTGGCGTCATCGCCCGCGCCCTTCGAAGAAGGATTCGTGGAGGAGATGCCCACCCGTTGCGAAGAGAATGTCCGGCAGCTCATGACCAACGCCTGCGAAGCCTTGCCGCGCCGCGGTGGTTTCCTGGAAGCGCGCTGGCGCATGGCGCTGGCCCGGTCGGTGAAGCCGGAGCAGGAATCGCACCGTCCCGCGCGGTTGGTCGATCCGCTGCCCAGAGTCATCGCGGTGGAGGACACTCCCGCGGCAACGTTCGGCGACGCCGTGCGGCTGGCCGAAGCGGACCAGGTTGCCTCTGCATGAAGCGCCCTGTCGAACCGACCGCAAATCGCAGGAGCATTCTCCTGTTCGAACCGAATCGCCGCATTCGCAGCATGCACACCATCATGCTGCACACGAACGGTTACAAGGTCGAATCCACCGGCAATGAAGCCGAGGCGCACGCCATTTGCGAATCCATGCGTCCCGACCTGGTGCTGGTCGGCATGTCGGAACCGCTCGAGCATACGTTCAAGGCATTCGAGAGGTTCCAGCGGCGGCATCCCCAACAGAAAATCCACTTGTCGCCCAGCGAAGGCTTGGCGCTGGCGCCGCTGTCATACAACGGCGTGGTGGTCTGCGGCGGCGAAGCGTCGGACGATCTCCTGGAACACGTAAGAACGCTACTCAAGGTCGCGTAGGGCGCGCCCGCCGGAGACTATTCTCCCGACATTATTTGAAATTCTCCACCAGCATGACGTTCGCCTGGGAAGGATCGCCTCGCGGCACCGGCGGCTGCCTCCCAGCGCCTGTGCCGTTTCTCTTAAGCTGAAAGATTCCGCAGCACCAGCGCCGAGTTCTTCGAGCCAAAGGCGATGCAATTGCACACCGCGTGTTCGATAGCGTGCTTACGGCCAGGCTCGGGGACATAGTCGAGGTCGCATTCGGGATCGGGCTGGTCGCGATTGATGGTTGGCGGAAGCTGCCCGTGCTGCATGGCGACCAGCGTCGCAGCGATGCCGGCCGCTCCGCACGCTCCCTGTGGATGTCCGATTTGCGACTTTAACGACGACATCGGGACCTGGCGGGCGCGGCTGTCGCCCAAGGCTAATTTCAGCGCGCGGGTTTCAATGCGGTCGTTAAGTTCGGTCGCCGTGCCGTGCAGGTTGACGTAGTCCACGTCTCCGGCTGCGATTCCGGCGTCCCGCATCGCCAACTCGATGGCGCGCGCCGGTTCTTCACCGCATTCCATCAGGCGCACGCGGTGAAACGCTTCGCAAGTGGAACCGTAGCCCGCTATTTCCGCGTAGATGTGCGCTCCACGCGCGCTCGCATGATCGAAATCCTCCAGCACGAACATCCACGCGCCCTCGGCGATGACGAAGCCGTCACGGTCGCGCGAGAACGGGCGCGAGCCGCGCTCCGGTGCGTGGTTCCACGCAGTGGTCAGGATCTTCATCAGCGTGAATCCCTTGAGGATGCCGTAGGCGATTGGTGCATCCACGCCTCCGGTAAGCATCATCGGAACCGTGCCGAGGCGGATTTCCTTGGCCGCGTAGGCGATCGCGTCGGTGGACGACGTGCACCCGGTGGTCACCACGTGGCTCAGTCCGCGGAAGCCGAAACGCATGCTGATCTCGCTCGACATCGTCCCCATGGTGCCGCTGGGGATGGAAAAAAGGCTGACCTGCCTGACCTGTCCGCTCAGCCAGAGGCGGTATTGATGTTCCGAGAAATCCTGCGCGCCGCCGCCCGTGCCCAGCACGACGCCGATTTGGCGCTGCTCGTCCAGCCCCATGCGCTGCGGATCGAGGCCGGCATCGGCCAGCGCTTCGGTGGAGGCAGCAAAGGCCATGGGCACCGCGCGCGATACGTGCTTGCGTTCCAGCGGCGTGATCCATTGCGATTCGTCGAAGTCGGCGACTTCGCCCGCGATTTGCACCGGAAGGTCGGAAGCGTCAAAGCGGCTGATGCGCTTGACGCCGCTCTTGCCGTCGAGAATTGCCCGGCAGAATGCCGGTTTGCCGATCCCATTCGGACTGACCACACCCATGCCCGTAATAACGACTCGTCCCATGCTTTCTCAGA
>DAISJI010000067.1:3368-6228 GCA_036821585.1 Terriglobales bacterium | reverse complement strand
TGAACCGCGCGAGCCTGGGCGTGCAGTCGTTTGTGGACGAGGAAGCGCGCAGCGTCGGCCGGCTGCATACCCGTGCCATCACGCTCGACGATATCGCCCGCCTGCGCGCCGCCGGAATCGCCAACCTCAGCATCGACCTGATCGCCGGACTGCCGCACCAGACGCCGGAAAGCTGGGAATTCTCGCTGTCGGAGACCGTCGCTTGCGGCGTGCCGCACGCCAGCGTGTACATGCTCGAGGTGGACGAGGATTCGCGGCTGGGCAGGGAACTGATCGCCGGCGGCGCGCGCTACCACGCCCACTTCGTTCCCGACGATGACACCACCGCCGACCTGTACGTCCGGGCTTGCGAACGGCTGGATGAGGCTGGAATATCGCAATACGAGATATCAAACTTCGCGCGGCCCGGATGCGAGTCGCGGCACAACCTGAAGTACTGGACGCGCGCGCCGTATCTCGGCTTCGGCGTGGATGCCCATTCCATGCTGCCTGCCGATCCGGCACGAAGCGGGGCCGAGTCGGTCCGCTTCGCCACGCCCGACGCGCTCGAAGAGTACGTCGCTGGGAAACCACCGGCAATTACGAAGGTCGATCGCGCCGCCGCGATTGAAGAGGAGTATTTCCTCGGATTGCGTTTGACGCGCGGCATTGATCCGGAAGCGCTCTCCGCGCGATACGGCGCGGACTTCCGGAACGTAATCGCCGACCTCGGTACTCTTGGATTGTTGGAGTGGCGCGATAAGCGCGTTCGCCTCACCCCGCGCGGACGTCTCTTGAGCAACGAAGTTTTCCAGCGCTTCCTCGGCACAGCTCCGCGCGCGCCATAAGCTCAGCGAGCCGGACGATCTTCCTGGCATTCTGCCGCTGCCGTTCGTTGCGGTATCATTGCCCGGCCCCGGAAGCTGTGGAGTGGGATGAGCCCACGTACTCGAAACGCGAACTTCTCAAAGGACCAAACAATGGCAGGGACGCCGTCGCAGTCCAGTAACAACATTGATTCGATACTTCAAGAGCAGCGGGAGTTTCCGCCGCCACCGGAGTTTTCGGCCAAAGCGCACATCAAGAGCGTGGAGGAATACGAGCGCATCTACAACCTGTCCGTCGAGAATCCGGAAAAGTTCTGGGGCGATATCGCCAGCGAACTGCACTGGTTCAAGCCCTGGAACTCGGTGCTGGAGTGGAACGCGCCGTGGGTGAAGTGGTTCAGCGGCGGCGAAATCAACCTCTCCTACAACTGCCTCGATCGCCACGTGCTGGCCGGCAAGGGCGGCAAAACCGCGCTCATTTGGGAAGGCGAGCCGGGCGAGATTCGTAACATCACCTACGCCGAACTGCTCAAGGAAGTGCAGAAGTTCGCCAACGTCCTGAAGAGCCTGGGCGTGAAAAAGGGCGACCGCATCGCCATCTACATGGGCATGTGTCCGGAGTTGCCGATCGCGATGCTCGCCTGCGCCCGCATCGGCGCGCCGCATTCGGTCGTCTTCGGAGGGTTCTCGGCCAACGCGCTGGTGGACCGCATCACCGACTCGCAGGCCGTCGCCGTCATCACCCAGGACGGGTCCTATCGCCGCGGTACGGAAGTAAAGCTGAAACCCGCGGTGGATGAGGCGCTCGAGTCGTGTCCGACGGTGAAGCACGTGATCGTTTACCAGCGCACGATCACGCCGGTAACGATGAAGGCCGGACGCGACCACTGGTGGCACGAGCTGATGTCGAAGGCCGGCGACAACTGTCCCGCCGAGCCGCACGAGGCCGAGCACCCGCTCTACATCCTTTACACCTCGGGAACCACCGGCAAGCCGAAGGGCGTGGTGCACACCACTGGCGGCTACTCGGTGGCGACCTACATCACGACCAAGTGGGTCTTCGATCTGCGCGACGACGATATTTACTGGTGCACCGCCGATATTGGGTGGGTCACCGGCCACAGCTACATCGTGTACGGTCCGCTGCAGAACGGCGGCACCACGCTGATGTACGAAGGCGCGCCCAACTTCCCGCAGCCCGACCGCTTCTGGTCCATCATCGACCGCCACAAGGTCTCCATCCTCTACACCGCTCCCACGGCCATCCGCACTTTCATCAAGTGGGGCGAAGAGTGGCCGAAGAAGCACAAGCTGGATTCGCTGCGCCTGCTGGGGACCGTCGGCGAGCCCATTAATCCGGAAGCGTGGATGTGGTATCGCGAAGTCATCGGACACAACCGCTGCCCGATCGTCGATACCTGGTGGCAGACGGAAACCGGGCAGATCATGATCACGCCCGTTCCCGGCGCGATTGCGACCAAGCCGGGTTCCGCGACCAAGCCCTTCCCGGGGGTTGTGCCCGACGTTGTCACACTCGACGGCAAACCTGTCCCGCTCGGTTCCGGTGGCTTCCTCGTGATCAAGCGTCCGTGGCCCGGGATGCTGCGCAACATCTACGGCGATCCCGAACGCTACGAACGCGAGTACTGGTCGCAGATTCCCGGGATCTACTTCACCGGCGACGGCGCCCGCAAAGACAAAGACGGCTACTTCTGGATCATGGGACGCGTGGACGACGTCATCAACGTCAGCGGCCACCGGCTTTCGACCATGGAAGTGGAATCCGCACTGGTGGCGCACCCGAAGGTGGCGGAAGCTGCCGTCGTGGGACGTCCCGACAACCTCAAGGGCCAGGCCATCTCCGCCTTCGTCACGCTGGAGCAGGGCAACATGCCGACTGACGAACTCAAGGAAGAGCTGAAGAAGTGGGTGACCAAGGAGATTGGTGCGCTGGCCCGTCCTGACGACATCCGCTTCTCCGACGTGCTGCCCAAGACGCGCTCGGGCAAGATCATGCGCCGCTTGCTGCGGGAACTGGCGACGAGCGGCGACGT
>DAISJI010000067.1:0-3268 GCA_036821585.1 Terriglobales bacterium | reverse complement strand
GCCGCGCTCGGTAATAATCGCCGTGACATATTTATTCGGGGTCACGTCGAACGCCGGGTTCTCTACTTTCACTCCGTCAGGCGCAATCTGCTTTCCCGCGAAATGCGTGACTTCTTTTGGCGAGCGCTGCTCGATCGGGATGCGGTCGCCGTCGGGAGTTTCCAAGTCCACGGTGGAGAATGGCGCCGCGACGTAAAAAGGGATGCCGTGCTCCTTGGCCAGCACCGCCACGGTGTAGGTGCCGATTTTGTTGGCGACGTCGCCATTGGCGGCGATGCGGTCCGCGCCCACCACCACCGCGCCGATCTTGCCCTGCTTCATGATCGCGCCCGCCATGCTGTCGGCGATCAGCGTGGTTGGGATGCCGTCCTGCATCAGTTCCCACGCGGTCAGCCGAGAGCCTTGCAGAAAGGGGCGCGTCTCGTCGGCGTAGACGTGCAGCTTCTTGCCCTGCTCGACGGCCGCGCGGATCACGCCCAGCGCCGTGCCGTACCCGCAGGTGGCCAGTGCCCCGGCGTTGCAATGCGTCAGCACGCCGCCGGACGAGGGAAGCAGCGTGGCGCCGTGACGGCCCATCGCTTCGTTGGCGGCGATGTCTTCCAGGTACATGCGCTGCGCTTCGGCGATCATTTCCTGCCGGATGCGGTCGACCGGGAGTTCGCTGAGCGACTCAAACTTGTCTTTCATGCGCTGGATCGCCCAGAACAGGTTGACCGCCGTGGGCCGCGTGGAACCCATCGTGTCGCAGATTTCTTCGAAAGCGCGCCGCAGTTCGCTGACGTGTCCCGCCTCGGCATCGCGCACGCCCAGCGCAATGCCCATCGCTGCCGCTACGCCGATCGCCGGCGCGCCGCGCACGGTCATATTGCGGATCGCCTCCGCCACCTCTTCATAGTCGTGGCAGGTGACGTAGGTCTCTTCGGTCGGCAGCTTGCGCTGATCGATAAAGCGCACGCCTTCGTTGGTCCATTCGAGGGTTTTCACCATAAGGATTTGAAATTTGAGATTTGAGAATTGGAAATTGAATGCAACCGATCACATAATTTCAAATTTTCAAATTACAAATGTCTAATCGACTTCACTGGCGGCGCCGTTGCCGCTTCCTTCAGGCGGATATGTTCCTCGCGCACGTCTTGCGCCGTGAAGATGCTGACAAACTGCGCCGGCGCCGCGGCCTTCTCGACGCTGGCCCGTCCCTTCGCTTCTTCGCGCTCCACCAGGCACATCGCGCCGACGACGTCGAATCCGAACTCGCGCGCGGCTTCGATCGCCTGCACCGTCGACGCGCCGGAGGTGCAGACGTCGTCCACGATCACCACCTTCGCGCCCTTTTCGCGGAACCCTTCGATGCGCTGGCCCGTGCCGTGCGACTTCTCCGCTTTGCGGACCAGGAACCCGTTGATCAGCCATCCTTCCTCGTCGCCGGGTTGCCCGCGAACGCCGCGGTCTTGCACCTGCTGGGCGGAGAGCATGGCGACACAGGCCACGATCGGGTCCGCGCCCATGGTCAGTCCGCCGATCGCTTCCGGGATCCAGCCGTGGCGATATATCTCGTCGAGAAATACCCGGCTGGTGAGACGCGCGCCTTCGGCATCGAGCGTCGTGGCGCGACAGTCGATGTAGTAGTCGCTGGTCCCGCCGGCCGACAGCTTGAACTCGCCCAGCCGGAACGATTGCTCCGCCAGCAGCGTCAACAGCTCCTGTTTTACGGTAGCCATGGAAATAAAATACCAGAGAGTTTCAGTTTCAGTTTCAAGTTTCGACCAATAACAGAAACCCGGCGGTTTTCGCCGGGTCCGCTGAAACTGAAACTCGAAACTGAAACTAGTCTCTCACCACTTCGGTGAAGTCGCTGGCGATGACGACGCGCTGAAGCTTGTGGGCATCGTCGAACCACATCGCCCAGTCCATGCCCTCGCCCTGCAGGTTGAAGCGGTTCAGTTCGACCTGCTGGCCGCGAATCATCACCTTTTCCTTGCCGGTGAATTCCACGGTCACCAGCACCGAGGTGCGCTGTCGCGGGATCAGCACACCGAACTGGAACTTGGAGAGCTTGCACGCGATCTGGCCGCCCGGGGTCTGCGAGCAGTTGGTCCCGAGATAGCGCCAGGTCAGCAGCTCGCGATGGGAGAAGAAGTAGTCATCGAGGATCGCGGTCGACGGTGGAAGAATGAACGCCTGTTCGATCGCCTTCTCCTGCGGCGCAGGAACGAACCGCGCCATCAGGAACTGCTGGTCGGGATCGACCGTGGCCTGCGCCTTTCCCGGGCTGAGTTCGTTCCACGAGTAGTGGCGCAGGTCGCCGTTACCGCTGAGCTGGAGTTCGGATTTCTGCTCGGCCTTGTTGGCGCCGTCGTCCACTTTCAGTTCGGCGCGCGTGATGTTGCCGTCGCCCTGCTGCGCGATCTCGAATTTCTCGGTCGCTACCCGCTGTCCCTTGACGAAAATGCCGAAGCTGCCCGAGTCGACCACTTTGGCCGGCACGGCATTCTTCTTGTCGGCGCCGAAACCGAGCAGGGAAGCGGCCAGGAGCGCGAGCAGGAGGAGAGAGCGTACTGCCAGTTTCATCGACAACTCCGTGGGTGGCCCACTCTGATCTCGGGTGGCCCACCCTAGCCTCTTTTGCTAGGGTGGGGATTCAAGCCTAACTATAGTCCGCCAGGTCAACGCGGAATGCGATTTCGTCCGCCACCTGGCCGGGCGTGAGCGCGGTGGTATCCACCCGCACCCCTGCCGCCATGTAACCCTCACGGCGCGATTCGTACAATTGTCGAAATTGGTTCTCGTCGGCTAGTAACGGCCGTTCATTTACCGGGTCCCCGGCGCGCGCCGTCTCTACGCGCGATGGGGTGTCATCCCCAATCTGCGGTGCGCAGCGGCGGAAGAGAGTGTCGGGCGCCGCGTCGAGGAATACGACCGGAACCTTCGATTGACGGATCAGTTCGGCATTCTGCGGCTGCACAAACGCGCCCCCGCCAAGCGCCAAAACCAGGCCTGCTGACGGTGTCATTCCGAGCGAGGACGCGGCCGGAAGCGAATCCCCGGGTTTGGGATTCGCATGCCGCGTCCGCGTCGAGGAACCTGGGTTCTCCAACACTTCCCGCAAGCACTCGCTCTCCACTCGCCGGAAGTGTTCTTCGCCCGAATCGCGAAAGATCTCGGGTACCGAGCGCCGCTCGCTGTCGCAGATGCGGTCGTCGAGATCGACGAACCGCCAGCGCAGACGGCGGGCGAGCAGGCGTCCGACGGTGGTCTTACCGGCGCCCAT
>DAISJI010000066.1:9219-11085 GCA_036821585.1 Terriglobales bacterium | reverse complement strand
TCCGGCACCTGCGCCTCCAACTCCACCATGCCATCCTTGTACTTGCGCGAGTACACCCGCGCCGAGCCCTCGATCGTCGCCAGCGCCTTGCCCTCGCTTTGCGGAATCCGGAGGTGCACCGTCCGCACCGGGTCTCCTTCCAGCAATTCGTCGATGCGTTCCAGCAATCCGTCCAGCCCGATGCCGCGCATGGCGGAAACGTGCACCGTGTTCATCGCATTGCGCAGCGCATCGCGCTCGGCGTGGCCCATCAGGTCAATCTTGTTCATCACGGTAATGCGCGGCTTGCCGTCGGCCTGTAATTCGCGCAGCACTTCTTCGACCTGTGCATCCTGCTCGGCGCGAATCGGGCTGGTCGCGTCGGTCACATGAATCACCAGCGCCGCCCGCTGCACTTCTTCCAGGGTCGCGCGAAACGCCTTCACCAGCGTGTGCGGCAGGTTGCGGATAAATCCCACGGTATCGCTCAGCAGCACCTTGCGCTTCGAGGGCAGCGTGACCGCGCGTATGGTCGGGTCGAGCGTGGCGAACATCTTGTTCGAAGCCAGCACCCCCGCCTGCGTCAGCGCGTTGAACAGCGTGCTCTTCCCCGCGTTCGTGTAGCCGACCAGCGCGACCGTCGCCACCGGCACCGACTCGCGCCTCTGCCGCTGCTGGGCGCGAATCCGCCGCACGTTTTCCAGTTGCTCCTCGACGTGACGGACGCGCCGGTAAATTTTGCGGCGATCGGTTTCCAACTGCGTTTCTCCCGGCCCGCGCGTTCCGATACCGCCGCCCAATTGCGACATCTCCACGCCGCGCCCGGCCAATCGCGGCAGCAGGTATTGCAATTGCGCCAGCTCGACCTGCAACTGGCCCTCTCGGGTACGCGCGTGGCGGGCAAAGATATCGAGGATGAGCTGGGTGCGGTCGAGCACGCGCGGATTCACTTCGTTTTCGATGTTGCGCTGCTGCGAGGGCGAGAGTTCGTGGTCGAAGATGATGAGGTCGGCGTTCGACATTGCCGCCGCGCCCGCGATCTCCTGCAGCTTGCCGCGTCCGATGAGCGTCGCCGGATCGGGCTTGTCACGATGCTGGAGGAACTCGCCGACCACCTCGCCGCCCGCGCTCACCGCCAGCTCGTGCAGTTCGGCGAGCGACTCTTCGGCGGAAAACTTCGGCTGCTGCGGCCGTCGCGCCTCGCCCGACACCTGCGCCGCCTGCCGCGCCGCGCGCGCCCCAGGTGTTACCGTGCCTGCGTCACCCTTCTTGCTGCTGCGGACGCGGTAATCCAATCCGACCAGGAAGACCTTCTCCGGTCCGCCGGACACACCTCTCCCCGATTGCGTTGGGACACTGCGCTTGGAATGCGGGCGAGCCAACGGAGGCTGCTACGCCTGTGTGCCCGAAGGCACGGGCGCCGGCTCGCTGCTCTCTGGCGCCGCCGGTGCGGGCGGCTTCGCCTCGTCCGACGCCGGCCGCGCTTCGCCCAGCGGACGCTCGTGCGCCATGTGCATTCCTTTGGCCATCACGACGGTCGAGATCGCGTGTTTGAAGATCAACTGTTCCTGGTTGTTGGTCTCCATCACGACCGAATATTTGTCGAAGGAACGGATCCTGCCCGTCAGCTTCACCCCGCTGAGCAGGTAAATGGTGATGTTGGACTTGTCCTTGCGTGCGGTGTTGAGGAATGAGTCCTGGATGTTCTGCGCCGGCTTATCCATCTGCCGATCTCTCCTTGGTTGAAACACCCATCGACTTTGCCGGGGCCGCGTCCGCCAGCTCCGCGTACATCCGGCAGGGCACCTAAAGATAGTGCGTCGGCGCGCGCTTTTCAACCTCGCCAGCCATCATTCTCTCTCTGCTACAATCGCGCCGCTCCCGTTT
>DAISJI010000066.1:7233-9119 GCA_036821585.1 Terriglobales bacterium | reverse complement strand
TCGCCTTTCCCCAGGACACTTCCACCAACGTCATGATCCTGCTGCACTGGCTGCACATCACGGCCGGCATTCTCTGGGTCGGAATGCTCTATTTCTTCGTCCTGGTGAATTCGCGTTTCCTGCCGCAACTGGACGCGCCCACTCGCTCGCGTATTTATCCGCTGCTCATGTCGCGCGCGCTGTGGTGGTTCCGCTGGGCGTCGGTGGCGACCGTGCTCGTCGGCATCACCTACTGGATGCACCTTGCTACCCTGGACGCGCACAATGCCCACGCCTCGCCCGGGCGCGTCTTCTGGACCTTCTTCCTATTCTGGACGCTCGCCTTCCTGGTTGAGATGGCCGTCCTGATGGCCCCTGCGCCGGCTTTACATCGCATTGAGATCGTC
Source organism: Terriglobales bacterium (assembly GCA_036821585.1). Lineage (GTDB taxonomy): Bacteria > Acidobacteriota > Terriglobia > Terriglobales > Acidobacteriaceae > DAISJI01. The sequence continues at coordinate 8,733 of DAISJI010000066.1, read as the reverse complement.
GCTCCGGTCGCTTTCGCCGCGGTGATCATCGCCGCCTGGTGCTATCTGACCACTAACAACCAGGGCTGGGAGAGCAATCGCGTTCTCTGCATCGGCATTGGCGGCGGACTGGGCTGGTTCATGATGTTCAACGTCTGGGGACTGATCTGGCGCGTGCAGAAGAAGCTCATTCGGCATCACACCGATAATCCGAACGGTGCTCCCTTGCCCGACAAGCTGGCGCAAATGGCCAAGGTCGCTGCCATCGCGTCACGGGTGAACTTCTACCTCAGCTTCCCCATGCTGTTCTTCATGGCTGCCGCCAGCCATTATCCTTTTCTTGGATAGTTTTGAGTGCATAGCAACGATGGAAATCGGGACTTGGTCGGCTGTCAGCGAGCTTTTTTCCGCGCCATCCGCACTGCCTTTTCCGCCGCTTCTTCTCCCGGCGTCATGACCCGACGGACGATCGGCCCGATCAATCGGTACTTTTTCTCGCGTATGCTGCCGTCTTCTTCTTTCACCCTCAGCGTGAATACCGGCAGCACGCCTTCGTTGCCAAAGGCCTGCGTGCCGTTCGTCACCGGGAAGACGCCGAACAGTTTGCGCTCGCGGTAGGCGGTCTCGTAGCGATGCCGCTTCAAGTTCCAGGTAAAGATGCGCGCCTGGTCGTAGTCCCAGGGCATGCCGTCTTTCGGTTCCGTGAGCAACACCAGGTATTGCGCGACATCGCGGGGTGCGCGGCCCGCTTTTTCGTCGCTGCCGGCAGGCGCTTCTTCGTCGTGAACTCGGTTCAGGATGAAAAACGCGACGATGCGCTGCCCTTCCGCGTACTGTGCGACGTCGAGCGGTACATCGACGTCCACCAGGCGCGCCAGCACCCAGCCGGTGTGTCCTTGCTCGTCGCGGGCGAGCGACCAGTCTTCCATGGGGATGGCGGGCTCCTCACTCGCGCCGCGCTTGCCGCGCTTTTCCTTGGCCGCGGCCGCCTTCGGCGCCGGCTTGGCCTGGGCCGAGGCCGTTTGCGCTTTTTCGATGGTCGCGCGCTTCAGGATTTCCAGTTTGTCGCCTTCCTTGAGCTGGATCAGCGAATCCGTATCGCGTCCGGGCGTGACGTGCATTTTCAATGTGGCGCGCGCAACGCCGTGCGCCTGGACAGGCGCGTTGCGGTTCTCGACGGCCAGTTTTTCGAAGCCGCGGTACACGTCTTCACTTACCAGATATCGTTGCTCTATCCAGCCAGTTTCGCCGCTCGCGCTTTTCACCCGGACGAACCGCTTGTTCCTCTCCAGCACCTCGACGCGCTCGCCGTTCTTGAGCGTCCCCGTTTTGTTGTAGAGCACGGAGACGCGGTCGCGCATGTTGACCTGCGGCGCCGAGACGTAAGCCACGTCCTGAACTTTGTTCTGCCCACGCCGGCACGACGGCGCGAACAAAAAGAGGAGCAGCGCGGCCAGGCAGGCAGCGCTTCGGATTCGGTCTGTAAGGGGCCTCGGCACGGCTTCTCCTTCACTATAACGC
>DAISJI010000066.1:4417-7133 GCA_036821585.1 Terriglobales bacterium | reverse complement strand
ATTCGCGGCGCGAGTTTCCGTAGGCACGATCAGTGCAGGATTGTCGCCGCTCCTGCCCAAGCCGCGCAACCGGACATCCCCCGGCCCGGAAAAAATGCACTATTCCCCGCAAGGCGGCCGGGATATCGTCAATCAGTCAATTTTCCTGAATCTTTTGCGACCTTAAGAGCGTACCTGTCTAGAGCACGCCGTATTCTGTCCGATGAGACTTACTGCCCCCATCCGCGAGTCCGCCGTCATTGCCCTGGAGAGCCTGTGGTCCCACAAGCTGCGCTCGTTCTTGACCCTGCTGGGGGTGATCATCGCCGTCACCGCGCTGATCGGGGTGGTTTCGGCGGTGAATGGGCTTAACACTTATGTTGCCGAACGACTGGCGAACTTCGGCGCCAACGCGTTCTACGTCACGCGCTACCCCATCATCACCAACGCCAAGGATTTCCTGGAAGCTCGCCGGCACAACAAGAAGCTGACCTTCGACGACATGGAATACCTGGCCGAGCACATGACCCTCGCGGAGCAGGTCGGGGCGCAGGATTGGCGCACCAAGGACGTCCGCGGCGGCAACCAGAGCATCGACGACGTCGGACTGCGCGGCGCCACTCCGAACATCATCGACATTTCGACCGACAAGATCGCGACCGGACGCTTCTTCAGCGAATCGGAATACAGCCACCGCAGCGCGGTCGCCGTAATCGGAGCCGACATCGCCGACCGCTTCTTCGCCGGCGTGGATCCGCTTGGGAAAACCATTACTGTGGACGGTTCCCCCTTCGAGGTCATTGGTGTCGCCGATCGCAACGGCACCGTTTTCGGCCAGAGCCAGGACAACTTCGTTTATGTGCCGCTCACCACCATGTACAAGGTGTGGGGCAACGAAGGCCCCGATGCGCAGGGGATTTGGGTGGCCGTCAAATGCAGTTCTCCGGACGTTATGGAACAAGCCAAGGGGCAGGCGCGTGCGTTCATGCGCGCCCGGCGCCACCAGGACTTCAATGACAAAGACTTTTTCGGGATCATCTCCAGCGAATCCGTCACCGGCCTGTGGAACCAGATCTTCGGCGGCATCGCCAACGCCTCGATTGGGATCGTGTCCGTATTTCTCGTCATCGGCGGCGTGGTGATCATGAACATCATGCTGGCCTCGGTGACCGAGCGTACGCAGGAGATCGGCCTGCGCAAGTCCGTAGGCGCGCGCCGCCGCGATATTCTCATGCAATTCGTCGTCGAGTCTTCGGTGATGTCGGCGGTCGGCGGGATCATCGGCGTGCTGCTGGCGATCGTCGTCACACGCGTCATTGCCGGCCTGACGCCCATGCCCATGCGCACCCCGCTCAGTGTCGTCGGTTTTGCGGTTGCGGTTTCGACCATCGTGGGATTGTTCTTCGGGCTCTGGCCGGCCATGAAAGCCTCGAAGCTGGACCCGGTCACAGCGTTACATACGGAGTAAGTGCGAGATGCCATTGCTGCGCCAAGTCGTCCATCAGAGCATGACGGAAAACGTCCGCATGGCGCTCGACACGCTGCGCACCAACAAGCTCCGCTCCGCGCTGACTCTGCTCTCGATCTCAGTTGCGGTGACGACCCTGATCGCCGTCGTCGCCATGCTCATGGGACTCGACCAGAGCATTCAAGAATCCATCCAAAGCTACGGCACCAACACCGCATTCTTCTCGCACCTGCCCAGCGGGCCGCGTTTCGGACGCCTCAGCAAGGAAGAGCGCCAGCGCAAGCCGCTCGACTACGACGACTTCCTCGCCGTGCGCGAATTCTGCAAGTCGTGCGCCAACGTGACCGTCTCGCTCTTCAACGGCGAGTTGAACTGGGCGCGCAACAAAGGCGAAGAGGTCTCCGGCCTCGACTTCCGCGGCACCACCGCCGACTTCTTCTCCGTGTATGCCAACGCCGTGGTCACGCAGGGCCGAGGCTTTACCGAGTCGGAGAACGAGCACCGCGTGCCCATCGTGGTGATTGGCGAAGACCTCGCCAAGGGCCTCTTTCCCAACATCAATCCCATCGGCAAGGACATCCTGATCAGCGGACAGCACTTCGAGGTACTGGGCGTCTTCCAGAAACCGAAGGGCGGTCTTGGCGGCCCCGACAACAGCGATACGCGCGCCGTCGTTCCCTACTGGACCTTCCGCAAGATGTATCCCCAGGCCAAGGAACACGGCATCCGCATCGAGGCCTTTGCCGGACAATTGGACGTGGCCATCGACCAGTCGCGCGTGGCGCTGCGCCGCACCCGCAAGGTGGCCTACGACAAGCCCGACGACTTCGACTTCCAAACCTCGGCTTCGCTCATTGAAAGCTTCCACAGTATCGTGGGCATGGTCGCGCTTGCCGTCATCGTGATCGCTTCCGTCGGGCTGATGATCGGCGGCATCGGCGTGATGAACATCATGCTGGTCAGCGTCACCGAGCGCACCCGCGAGATCGGTATCCGCAAAGCCATCGGCGCCCGCCGCCAGGACATCATCTGGCAGTTCCTCGTCGAAGCCATGGTGCTCGCCGCCACCGGAGGACTGGCCGGCGTCGGCGTCGGATACGCGATCAGCACCACCGTCCACGCCCTCGTGCCCACGCTGCCGACTTACGTGCCGCTCTGGGCGGTCGTGGTTGGAGTGTCTGTCGCCACCAGCACTGGATTGTTCTTCGGCATGTATCCCGCGGTGAAAGCCGCCCGCCTCGATCCCGTCGTCGCCCTGCGCTGGGAGTA
>DAISJI010000066.1:2724-4317 GCA_036821585.1 Terriglobales bacterium | reverse complement strand
CGGTTGCCCCACCCTTCCGCCCGGGTTTGGCGGAGGGTGGGGGTGTCCCGTCCCTTGCCCAGCCCATCGTGACGCGCAACGAATACGCCTGGATGCGCGAGGCGCCGATCGACGAAGCGACCAACGTCTTCACTATTTCGCTCCACCAGGAGAACAACTACCCGCCGTGGAAGCCTCCGTCGTCGATCGACGTGAATTTCGCCGACGGAGTGGAAGACCAGCCTTATCTCGACTGGCTGCAGAAGGCGCTCGAGGTGGCGTTGGCGAAGTTTCAGCCCGAACTCATCGCCTACGTGGCCGGCGCCGATCCCTATCGCGAAGATCAGCTCGGCGGGTTGAGTCTTTCGATCGACGGCCTGCGCCGGCGCGACGAGCTGGTGCTCAATCTCGCGCGCGAGCGCCGCATTCCGGTGTTCGTGACCCTCGCCGGCGGCTACGCCCAAAAGATAGAGGACACGATCACCATCCACTGCAACACGGTGCAGGCGGCCGGAGAGATTTACGGAACCGTGGTGGGAAATCGCAGTAAGACGTAGCGCCTTTTGAGCAGCTCAGGCTCTGGCGCTCTTCGACTGACTGGCTGCCTGGAGCGCCGACCCGTCGCAACCGAACTGCGAGCAACGCCAGGTCCAGAGCTGGTGCTCGGTGTCGATTGTCTCCACGAACATGGGCAGCGCATCGTTCGGGCAAGGCATACGCTGTAGAGTGTCGTGGTCCACGCGCTGCTTGAAGATATTGAAGTACCCGAACACCGGGTTGTAGTGGCGCGGACAGTGGAGCTCGCCGCAAACGTACGTCGGCTGCCAGGGCTTGTCGGGTCCAGGCTCCAGTTGCATGAACACGAGCGCCATCTGGCGGGAAGGGTGGCGATCGCAATAGGGCTTGATATCGCTGCGCAAGTGGATGCTGATCATCAGTGGACCTCCGGAGGCCGATCCCACGTCGCCGCCATTCTACACGCGCTCCGGCGATACGGACCGTCTGGACGAGCGGCAGCCGTGTGTTACACTTTTTAGTTCCGAATTCAGTTTTCGCGCTCCGCTATGCAGCTTTCCAAGGAATATGTGGCCTACCTGGCCCGCCAAATAGTCAAGAAACTGAAGGCTGGCGAGTTCATCGAGACCAGCCACGACGGCCCCGTTACCGAGCGGGTCCACGCGGCGCTGCTCGAGGAAATCGCGCTGGAAGACCGCATCAACGACGAAGTCCGCGCCATCCTGGAAGCCTATTCCGACGAGATGCTCAAGAGCGGCGCCAACTACCAGGAGATGTTCAAGAAGGTGAAGAACGAACTGGTGCGCAAGTACAAGGCGGTGCTGTAATGCGCCCCGATTTCAAGACGGAAGAGCCGTATCGCGTCTCCCGCGACAAGATGAACGTGCTGGCGCGCGCCGTCGCCGAGGCGCTGGCGACCATGGACGGCGTCGAGTTTGTCGAGGACAAGAACGCCATCCGCGTGGAGGTCCGGCGCATCCTGGAAGAACTGATGGCGCAGGAAAAGCGGATTGACGGCGAAGCCCGCCGCAAAATCGAGTCCCAAAAACGCACCATCGTGGAATTCAGCCAGGAGTGGGACATCCTCTACCGCAAGTA
>DAISJI010000066.1:0-2624 GCA_036821585.1 Terriglobales bacterium | reverse complement strand
GTCAGTTGTCAGTTGAAGGCGCCAGGCTGGCGCCTTCATTGCATTTGGAGCTTGCCGCTACTTAGCTTCCGACGAGTTTTTGGAAGCGCGGATCGGAGTGCAGGCTGGCCAGGTCGGGATCGTGGGCGACCCACTCTTTTTGCGCCCAACCGTGGGTCATTGATTTCTCCAGGCACTCGATGGCGCGCGGCGCTTCCCCCAGCAGCGCGTAAACGCAGGCGACGTTGTAGAGCACCTGCGGCTCGTCGGGTTCCAGGGCCTGGGCGCGCGCGGCCCACTCCAGGCTGCGCTCCTTGTCGCCAATCTGCGACAGCGCATTAGCGCCGAAATAGAGAGCACGCGCGTCTTCGGGATGAAGCAGCAGGTGCCTCTGCGCCGCCGCCAGGCCGCACTCGTAGGCTGCCTGGGCCGACTCGCGGCGGCCCAGCCCGTGCAGCGCGCTGGCCATCAGCATGGGCGCCTGGTAGTCCTCGGGATTGACGCGGGCCGCTTTCTCGAACCACTCCACCGCCTCGTCCAGGTGGCCCTGTGCATAGCTAGTGCGGGCGCAGAAGTAGTAGGGTTCGAAGAGACACGGTTCCAGGCGCATGGCGGTTTTGAATTCGCGTTTCGCCTCGTCATAGTTCTTGCGGTGGGACGCGACCAGGCCGCGCGACGCGTGCGCCTCCGCCGAATCGGGCTCCAGTTCGAGCGCGCGCCGGCTGGCCTCGTCCGCCTGCTTCAGGTTTTCTTCCGTTGAATCCCAATACATATACAGCCACGAGCAGCAGTCGGCGATGCCTGCGTACGCACGTGCATAGTGGGGATCGAGTTCGATGGCGCGGCTGAACATGTCCTTGGCGTACGTCAGCCCCTTGCGGCGGAACTGGTGGAAAAAGTGCCGTCCCCGGAGGTAGAGGTCATAAGCTTCGATATTTGCGGTGGGAACGCGCTCAATGACGCGCCGCTCGCGTTCCGTGAGCATGACGCGCAGGGCGCGTGCGATGGACTTCGCGATCTCGTCCTGGATGGCGAACACGTCTTCCATGCGCCGGTCGTAGCGCTCCGCCCAGAGGCAGCGACCGGCGGCGGTTTCGGCGAGCTTGGCAGTGACGCGCAAACGCACGCCTTCGCGGCGGATGCTGCCCTCGAGCACGTGCGTGGCGTTCAACTGGCGCCCAACTTCCCCCGGCGTGACCGGACGATCACGGTAAGGCAACACGGCGGAGCGCGAGAAGACACTCAAGCCGGCGATCCGCGACAGTTCGGTGGTGATGTCTTCGGTAATGCCGTCGCGGAAGTACTCGTTTTCCTTGTCGCCGCCGAGGTTGTCGAAATAAAGCACAGCCACCGAATTTGCCGGATGCTCGTCGGCCGTGCTGGCCCGCCGCAGGTCGCCGGCCAGATCCTCGGCGGTGCGATAACGATGCGCCGGGTCCTTGGCGAGGCAGCGCAGGATGACTTCGTCCACGCGCGTCGAAACTCCGGGACGAAGTCTGCCCGGAGGCGCCGGCACTTCGTGGAAGATTGCGTTGGTGAGGCCGGGCAGAGTCGCGTGCTCGAATGGACGCCGGCCGGTCACTAACTCATATAGCACGACTCCCGCGGAGTAGATATCGGTGCGCTCGTCCAGCGGGCCGCCGCGCAACTGTTCGGGCGACATGTAGTGGAGCGTCCCGGCGATCTGCGCCCGCTCCGTGCTGCTGGCCGTGTCGTCGTCCGGCAACACCGGCAGCGGCTGCGCGAGGCCAAAATCGAGGATCTTCAGCCTTCCGTCACTGGTGAGCCTCAGGTTCGACGGCTTGATATCGCGGTGCAGGACGCCGCGCTCGTGCGCCGCGGCCAAACCCTCCGCCAGTTGCTCGCCGATCTTCAGCACTTCCCCAAGCGGAGGCGGGCCTGCAGCGATCAGTTCCGAGATGCGCGCGCCGGAAACCAGTTCAGTGACGAGATAGTCGACGCCGTCCTGCGTATCGAAGTCATAGACGGCGGCGACGTTGCCGTGATTCAGCTTGGAAAGCGCCAGCGCTTCATTGCGGAAGCGTTTGCGGGCCGCGTCGTCGGACAGAGTCCCCGCAGCCAGCACCTTGATCGCGACTTGCCGCTGCAGGTGCTCATCCTCGGCGCGGTACACTTCGCCCATGCCGCCTGCGCCGACCGCCTCAATCAGCCGGTAGCGCCCAAGCTTCTGTCCTACCAGAACTGCTGCTGGAGCCGCCATATCGCCTCGCTGAACGTAATGGTAACGTCTAACCGCGTTCGCGCGAACACGCAAGTGATTGCAGAAGCGAACCCTAGTCCGCATTTGGGAAAAGTGGACGGCCGCCGCCTCGGGTGCAGAAGAGCGCCAGTTATTGCCTTGCAACTTTCGGAAGTCCGGCGGCGTATTCCATTCTGGGTAGATATGCCCGCGCCATCCGGCCAAGCATCGCCTTATCGGCGCGGATCATCTAAGAGGCAGCAAGACTTTCCTATGACGAACGCACTGAAAACGGCTTTGCTGTTGGGACTGATGACCGGCCTGATCCTGGTGGTCGGCGAACTGGCCGGCGGTCAGAACGGGATGATCATCGCCCTGGTTTTTGCTGGGGTGATGAATTTCGTCTCGTACTTCTTCTCCGACAAGATCGCGCTGGCGATGTACC
>DAISJI010000065.1:2060-11115 GCA_036821585.1 Terriglobales bacterium | reverse complement strand
CGGTCGCCGCCGTAATGGACCGCCGGTTGGCCGCCACGGTCGTAGAGATGAAACTGTTTGGGTGCGCTCGCCAGGGCCTGTTCCACCAGGGCACGCGGCAGCCGAACAACACCGTCCGCAACCTTCGCACCGGCGCCGGCGAGCAGATCAACCGCTGCCGCTGTCTGCACTCGAATCCCGGGCTGCTCGAGTAACTGGAAGGCTTCGTCGAGCACGCGCCGAAGCAGCGCGTCGTCCAACAACTCGAGTTTTGGCGTGCGGCCATTCATGGCGTTCGCGTGCCGAGAAGAGATTTCACCAGCGACACGGCACTGGCGGCGTCCTTGCCGTATCCGTCGGCGCCGATTTCTTCCGCCCATTTGCGGGTGACGGGTGCGCCGCCGACGATCACCTTTACCCTCGGCCGCAGACCCTCACGGTCGAAACACTCGATCACTTTCTTCTGCACGGCCATGGTTGTGGTGAGCAGGGCGGAGACGCCTACAACATCGGCACCGAGCTCGCGCGCCTTAGCGGCGAAAGTTTCCGTCGGAACGCTGATGCCCAGGTCGAACACCTCGAATCCGGCAGCCGAAAGCATGATCGCCACCAGCGATTTGCCGATTTCATGGATGTCGCCCCGCACCGTCCCGAGGACCACTTTTCCCATCGTTTGCCGCTGACCACCGCGACGCCGCATTTCCGGTTCGAGGACGGAGACGGCGGCCTTCATGGCTTCGCTGGCCATCAGCACATCCGGCAGGAACATGTCATGACAGCTGAACTTTTCGCCGACATAATCCATTGCGGGAATGCATGCCTGGTTGATGGTCTCCAGGGGGTCCATGCCGCGATGCAGCGCGTCGAGCGCGGCGGTCCTGGCGATCTCGGGAGTGCCGTCGATGATGGATTGCCGCAAGGCTTCGAAAAGTTCGTTCATGTCGTTCCGATCTGCCGCGAAAACACGCGATGCCAACGTGCATCGCCCGAGGCCCGCCTACCTTCTCGTTTCACGATTCCTTCTCGATGACGGAGACAAACGGCAACATTGTAGTCACGCACGCAACTTTCGCGCGGCTCTCCCTAATGCCTAAAGCCCAAAGCCCAGCGCCTGCTTTAGTATTCTCCTGTGCAGGACCGCCTTCTCGCCTACATCCACCGCCATCAGTTCATGCGCGCCGGAGATCGCGTGGGCATCGCCGTGTCGGGAGGCGCGGATTCGGTCGCGCTCCTCCGCTTGCTCCTGGAATTGCGTGAGCGGCTCGGCGTGGTGCTCGCGGTCGTTCACTTCAATCACAAGCTGCGCGGCGAAGAATCCGATCAGGACGAGCAGTTCGTCCGCGAGCTGGCGGCGGCGCACGATCTCCAGTTTTTCTCCGGCTCGGCCGAAACTCGCGCCTACGCTAACGAACGCAAGTGCGGCATCGAAGCCGCCGCCCGCGAACTGCGCTACGCCTTTTTCTGGAAAGCGATCGGGCAGCAGTCTCTGAAGCGTATCGCCACCGCCCACACTCTCGACGATCAGGCCGAAACCGTTTTCCTCCGCTTCCTGCGCGGCGCCGGAACGCGCGGACTGGCCGGGATCTATCCGGAGGTCAAAGAGAGTGGCGGCTCCATCGTCAGACCTCTCCTGGAGTTTCGTCGCGCGCAGCTCCGCGACTATCTCAAGCATTCCAGCCAGCCCTGGCGGGAAGATGCAAGCAATCAGGACGCCGCTTTTGCGCGCAACAAGCTGCGCCAGGAGCTTATGCCGAAGCTGCGCGAGTTCAACGCGGCCATCGAGCAGGTGCTGAGTGAGACCGCCGACATCGCCCGCACCGAAGAGGAATACTGGCACGAAATTATCTCGCGCGACGTGCACGATCTGCTTCCGCAATCGTCCTTCGACCATCGGCCGGCGACCATCGCTCTGGCGAAGCTTCTCTCCCATCCGCTAGCCGTGCAACGCCGTCTGTTCCGTGCCATCGCTGAAGGCTGCGGAATTCGTCTTGAATTCCATCACGTCCAGCAGGTCCTCGACCTCGCCGCCGAACCCCCGACGCGCGCCGAGAAAAGGGTTGAACTTCCGGGCGATTGGGATGCGTGCATCGTTGAGCGGGAACTGCGCCTCCAGAAGAGGTGTCTAACGGAGCAGGAAGAGAACTACGAATTCGCGCTTCCAGTTCCCGGCGAGGTGGAGGTTCCGGCTGCCGGTCTGACCATCGCGGCGCGACTTCTGGAGTTCCGCGAGGGTGACCTTCTCGACCCCGGTCAGATCGGCAGCCTGCGCGTCCGCAACTGGCGGCCGGGTGACCGATATTGGCCGGTACACACGCGTGGGCCCAAGAAACTAAAGGAGTTGCTGCAAGCGCGCCATGTTCCTGCGGAAGCCCGGGCACACTGGCCGGTGGTCGTCACCGAGGTTGGGGGAGGCGAGCAAATCGTATGGGTCCCCGGCTTCGCTTTCCCCGAACAGTTCCTGCTCCCCAACGGCAACGGTCCCGGTCTGATGCTGGAGCACCGGGCCCGAGGATAGTTTTTATCGGGACGAGAGTGGATTAAATCCGCGTAACCGCAGTCGGCCAAATCCATACCGGGTTAGAATGAGCAGAGGGCGGGTCAAGAAAGTCGCTTCCCCGATTATCCTGCGGCATCTAAACAGGTGCGGGGAACGGGGAATGTTTCGGGTCTTACCCTTCTCTGCGCAAGGCAACAGGAGTTTCTCAGTGAATTCAACCGTTAAGACAGTGGTGTTCTGGCTGGTCATCGTGCTGTCCGGCGTTTTGCTGTGGCAGGTGGTGAAGGCCGGCGGCACCGGCGCGAAGCAGGTAGAGAAGAACTTTTCCGAGTTCATGGCCCAGGTGGACCAGGGCAATGTCCTGGATGTCTCCGTCAACGGCACCGAGGTCACCGGTCACCTGAAGGACAAGACCGCCTTCCACTCCATCGTTCCGCCCAACTATTCCGACATGTACAAGATCCTTCGGGACAAGGGCGTGAACATCACGGTGAAGGACACGCAAAGCGGTTCGTGGCCGACGTGGCTGCTGAACCTGGCCCCCCTCATCCTGCTCGGCGCGCTGTGGTTCATCATGATTCGCCAGATGCAGACTGGCGGAAACAAGGCGCTGTCGTTTGGCAAATCGCGCGCGCGCCTGCTCTCCATGCAGCAGAAGAAGGTAACGTTCAAGGACGTCGCCGGCGTGGATGAAGCGAAAGAAGAGTTGAAGGAAATTATCGAGTTCCTGCGCGAGGCGCAAAAGTTCCAGAAATTGGGCGGACGCATTCCCAAGGGTGTGCTGCTGGTCGGATCTCCGGGCACCGGCAAGACGCTGCTAGCCCGCGCGGTCGCAGGCGAAGCCAACGTTCCGTTCTTTTCGATTTCCGGTTCGGACTTTGTGGAAATGTTTGTCGGCGTGGGCGCCAGCCGCGTCCGCGACCTGTTCGAGCAGGGCAAGAAGAACGCGCCCTGCATCATTTTCATCGACGAAATCGACGCGGTCGGACGCCATCGCGGCGCCGGCCTCGGCGGTGGACACGACGAGCGCGAGCAGACGCTCAACCAGTTACTGGTCGAGATGGACGGCTTCGAATCCAACGAAGGCGTCATCCTGATCGCCGCTACCAACCGTCCCGACGTTCTCGACCCGGCGCTGCTGCGGCCGGGCCGCTTCGACCGCCGCGTGGTGGTGGCGCGTCCTGACGTGCGCGGCCGCGAGGAAATCCTGCGCGTGCACACCCGCAAGGTCCCTTTGGCGGAAGACGTCGATCTCTCCGTTCTTGCCCGCGGCACACCGGGGTTCAGCGGCGCCGATTTGGCCAACATGGTCAACGAGGCCGCCTTGAACGCCGCGCGCCAGAACCGCAAGGCCGTGATGATGTACGACTTCGAAACGGCCAAGGACAAGGTGCTGATGGGCGCTGAGCGCAAGTCCATGCTCATGTCCGAGGAGGAGAAGCGCGTCACTGCCTACCACGAAGGCGGACACGCGCTGGTCGCGGCTATGCGCGAGGAATCCGATCCGCTGCACAAAGTCACGATCATCCCGCGCGGCATGGCGCTGGGTGTGACCATGCAGTTGCCCATCGACGACAAGCACACCTATCGCAAGCCGTACCTGGAAACCCGGCTGGCGATCATGATGGGCGGCCGCGTGGCCGAGGAGCTGTTTCTCAACACCATGACCACCGGCGCCGGCAACGACATCGAGCAGGCCACGGAGCTGGCCCGCAAGATGGTCTGCGAGTTCGGCATGAGCGACCTCGGTCCGCTCAGCTTCGGCAAGAAGGAAGAGCAGATATTCCTGGGCCGGGAAATCAGCCAGCACCGCGACTACTCGGAAGCCACGGCAATGAAGATCGACGAGGAAGTTCGCCGCTTCATAGATACTGGCTACAAATCGGCGGTGGATATCCTGTCGAGCCATCGCGACGCGCTAAGCCGGATCGCGATGGCTCTGCTCGAGCGCGAAGTGCTCGACGCGCTTGAGGTCCAGATGCTCATCGAGGGCAAGCAGCTTCCTGCGAAGGTAATCCCCGGCGGACACCCTGATGGCGGCGAGATGCAGCAGGTACTGAAACCCGCGCCGGGCGCAGGCCAGCCGGGAATCGTGCCGGGAGAGAGACCGAGCACGGCGTAAGACAGTAACGAGTAACGAGAAGCCCGGCCGGAAATGGCCGGGCTTTTTCATTTCTGATTTTCGATTTTCGATTTCTGATTCCTTGAGCGCTGTCCCGCGCCGCGGGCCGCTAGCGGCTGGTCGTGGAACGGCTCCAACCGGACAAGAGGCTGGCCATCCTTTGTGATCAGAACGGGCTCCCGCGTTTTGTGGATATCGTCAAGCACCGCCATGCAGCGCGCCTTGAGTTCTTCCGTCGAAAGAGTTTTCACGCGTTCATTCTAATAGTTTATTCAGCGCTCGCGTTTGTTGCTTTCGGCGATTCCCGTCCCGCTCCCAAATTGTCGTAGTTCATGATCGCGTTAAACACCAGCGTGTAACTTCCCTGGGTGGTGTTGCGCCACATCGGATTATTGGCGAACAACAGGACGTGACCCTTGCCGTGCGGTACGTCCACCACCGCCGGTTTTTCCGCGATCTCCGCGCCACCCTGGATGAGTCCGCTCAGCACCAGGTCACGCTCAGGGGCGAAGCGCACGATGACCCTGGGCATCTCCGACGCCGGCGGCAGGGTCCAGCGCGCGAACTCGCGGGCTTCTTCGGGAATGAAGAGTTCCTGCTCGCGCGGACTGCGCCGCGTGGGCTTCTCCGTCGCCTGATACGGCCGCGCCTGGATCACATCGGGATCGGACGGACTGCCGCGCCCGCTCGAGCGTCCGGCTGGCCCGCCCTGGTCGCCGCCTCCGCCGCCGCCGCCGAATCCTCCACCGCCTGCGCCGACCGTGATCACCGGCCCGCGGTTGTAATAGAGGTAGAGGTGGTCGTCGTAGCCGTAGGCAATTGGGCTCGTCTTGTCGTCAATGCTCGCCATCACCACCGAGCCCGACGCTTGCATCGTTCGCGGATCGCTGACGTTCACCAGTTCCGTCATGCCCGTCTGCACCGGCAGCGACGCCGCACTCTGGATCGCCATCAGCAACCCGCCCTGGCTCACAAATCTTTCCAGGTTGGCGACCCCGTTCAATCCCAGCCCGCCGCGGATGTCGTCCGCTTCGTCAATGCCCGGCGCCACCAGGTTGGGCGTGTCGGCCGAATTCTTCCACGCCACCGGCCTATCGTCGCGCGGTGTGATCCCGCGCATCAGCGTCTGCATGCTCCCCACGGGCGGCACGATGATGACGTCGAACTTGGAGCGCAGGTCCGTCGTTTCGCGCACTTTCGTGTCCGCGATATAGGTGTATGGGACCTGCAGTTGGTCCATCGCGATGCGGTACCAGCCATCGTTTTGCGTGGACTGCCAACCGTGCAGCAGCGCAATGCGCGGCGCCGCCAGCGGATGGGTTTTCACCTTGATCTCCGCGGCCGTGGCCTGCGCCGTCAGTCCAAGTTCCTTCGCCGCCTGCCCGATCTTGGCGCGGTCGCCTTCGCGAATCACGAACGTACCGGCGCGGAACTTAGCGCCCTCGGCCTCGAATGCCTGTTCCGCCGCTTCCATCCTGGTTTGCGGGAAGCGGAAGCGCAGCGTGGCCAGCGCGTTCTCGCCGGTGTGGTTGATGAGCAGCGTCTTACCCGCGCCCTTCACGCCGCCCGGCGCGCGCACCTCGCCCTGCACCTTTTCCATCGGCAGATCGAGGATCGCCGTGTCCGTCACGCGTACGGTCTTTACGTTGTGCAAAGCGCCGAGCGTCCAGCCGGTGTCGTCGTACGAGCGCGGATCGCGCGGGCTGTAGTACTGCGTGTCCAGCACCATGTCCACCAGTCGCGAATAGGGCTGGTCCATGCGGATGACGTAGGAACCGGCGGGAAGCACGGTTTCACGGGTCGCTGGGCGCTGGGCGCCGGCCGCCGGGCGTTCCGCTTGCTGCTCGCCAGATGCGTCCGCACCTGGCGGTGTTGGGCGAGGTGCGACCGGCACCTGCACTTTGAACTCTTTCCCCAGCTTCGACACCTCCGCTCCCTGCAACTGCAGCAGCCGCAGCAGCGCCGCCTGCGCCGCCGGACGCGTATCGTCGGCCGGCAGCACCCAGGCCGCTGGACCCTCCGTCCGGGCCTTCGCCACCGCGCGTTTCGACTTCAAATAAAAATTGTTCAGGAATGTCTGCCCGTTGGTGGCGACGTTATACATGCCGAACAGGATCGCGCTCTGTTGCATGTTGATGTTGTTGCGGATGGACCACTTCACCTTGGGCAGCGGCGGGTTCGGCCGGTACCACTCGCGCGAAGTCGAGCTGGCCGGTAGGGTGCGCTCGCGCGTGTCGGCGCCGCCGTTGCCGAAGGTCTCGTAGAAGCGTCCGATTCCGTTATGTCCGTTGCCGATCGAGAGCAGGTAATTCGGGGCCCAGCCGTCGTAGAAGCCGTGCGTCCACACGCCGATCACGCCGCGCTTGGTCATCTCCTGGATTTCGTAGTACGCCATCTGCTGCCACTCGTTGATCACGATCGGGTCCAGCCACGCGTTATACGGCCCGGTGCCGGTCATGATGTACAGGAACGGCACCGACTCGTGCAGGTCGTGCATCACCACCGGGTGCCACTTGAGCCAGTTGGCGAGCATGTTGCGCGACAGCGTTAAAGACATGCCCAGCGAGTCGCGATTGTTGTCGTGCGCGACGTAGTGGCCCCACCACGTGAGGGGCAGCGGCTGCTGGTCCGGATGCTTCTTGCGCCACAGGTAGGTGTCGACCATGCGGTCGCGCCCGTCCACCTCCACCACCGGCGTGATCATGATGATTGAATTCTTGCGGATGGTGTCGATGAACGGCGTCTCTTCGACCGCGAGCCGATAGGCCAGCTCCATCAGCATTTCCGGCGCGCCGGTTTCGGGCGAGTGGATGGAGCCGTCCGCCCAGTAGATGGGCTTGGCTTCCGCGATCAGCTTCTGCGCTTCGGCGTCGGTGATGGTGCGCGGGTCGGCCAGCTTGGCCAGGATTTCGCGGTTGCGCTCCAGCGCGGCCATGTTCTTCTCGTCCGTGACAACAACGGCGAGCATCTGGCGGTTTTCCTCGCTCTCGCCGATCTCGAACACCTTCACCCGCGGACTTTTCTTTTCCAGCAGCCGCATGTAGGCGTTGATGTCCTTCACGTAGGTGAGCACGTCGGGGGCGCCGATGATGTGGTCGAGGAAGGCGTCGGGCGCGGGCACGCACGAACTCATCGGCAGGTGGTCCACCAGTTCGGTCGTGAACGCCTTGTCCGTGGTGTACTCGCGGATCTTCTTCGTGTACTCGGCGTTGTCGGTAACTTTGCAGGCGCCTTGCTTTTGCGGCGCGGCAAAGGAAAAGGAGCTGAAGAAAAACAAGCAGAGGACGGCAATCGCAAGTCGCTTCATGATGGTTGGCTCACCCGGAAATTTCGGGCCGCGATTATGCCGCATGAATGGTGGGAATGTCGAACCGGGAAGGCAGTACAACTATTCCGCAACGTGAATCAGCGGCTCGGTGCGCTCGACGACCTCGCCGATGATTGCCGCCGGGAAATTCTTCACGCGCAGGTCCGCGACCAGGTTCTCGGCGGCGGCGGCGCTGACGGAAATCAGTAGCCCGCCGGACGTTTGCGGGTCGAAGAGCAGCGTTTGCAATTCGTCGTACACGCCCTCGTCGAATTTCACCGCGCACTCGGCAAATTCGCGATTGGCCTTGAGCCCGCCCGGAATGTAACCGGCTTCCACGCACTCGACCGCGCCGTCCAGCAGCCGCACGTGGCTGGCTTTGATTTTCAGGCTGACGTTGCTCGCCAGCGCCATCTCGCGCGCGTGCCCGATCAGGCCAAAACCGGTCACGTCGGTCATGCCGTGCACCACCGGTTCGATCAGCCGCTGGTTGTGCTCGTTCACGCACTCGGCCGCGCCTCGGTTCAACATGGTCATGGACTCGACCGCCGCCTGGATCCATTCCGCTTCGGCCTTTTCGCGCTTGATGGCCGTAGAAATCACGCCCGTGCCAATCGCCTTGGTCAGAATCAGGCGGTCGCCGGCACGCGCGCCCGCGTTGGTCAGCACGCGCTCGGGGTGGACGGTGCCGGTTACCGCGTAGCCGAACTTCATTTCCTCGTCGCGGATGGAGTGCCCGCCGATGATCGTGCACTCGGCCTCGACCATCTTGCTCAGCCCGCCCGCCATGATCCGCTCCAGGACGTCGAGGTCACCCGTCTCGGGAAAGCAGACCAGCGCCAGCGCGTTCAGCGGACGTCCGCCCATGGCGTACACGTCGCTCAGCGCATTGGTGGCGGCGATCTGGCCGAAGGTGTACGGGTCGTCCACGATGGGGGTGAAGAAGTCCACCGTCTGCACCAGCGCGACGTCGGAGGCGATGCGATACACTCCGGCGTCGTCGGCCTTGTCGAAGCCGACCAGCACGTTTGGATCTTCCTGCCGGGCTAATTTCCCAAGCACCGCGTCCAGCGCCGCCGGACTCAGCTTGCTCGCTCAACCCGCAGCTTTTACGTGCTCCGTCAACCGGATTGGTTTGGCGTCTGCCATG
>DAISJI010000065.1:0-1960 GCA_036821585.1 Terriglobales bacterium | reverse complement strand
CGCCCGCGTCTTGATCCAGATCGGCGTCCCCGCAAATCCGAACTCCTTGCGGATCTGGTTTTCCAGGAAGCGTTCGTAGCTGAAGTGCAGTTTCACCGCGCGGTCCACGAAGAGAATGAACGTCGGCGGAGACGCCGCGGCCTGCGTCATGTACAAAATTCGCACGCGCTTGCTATGCGGCACCGAGGCGCGGTCAAAATCGATGTGCTCGAGGAAGCGGTTGATCGCCGACGTCGGCACGCGCTTGCGCCGCTCCTGCCCAACTTTCGTGATCTCCGCGAACAGCCTGTCGATGTTCTTGCCCTCTTTCGCCGAGATGAAGATCACGGGCGCGTAGTTCAGGAATTTCAGTTCGTAGCGGACCTGTTCTTCGAAAGCCTTGCGGTCGGGCGCTGTGTGCGTGTCCGCTCCAGCGCTGGGACGCGCGCCCTTGGTGCGCTGGAAGGGCGCGTTGCCGCTGCGGCGAGTGCCATCCTCGTTCCGAACTTGTTTCTTGCCGACCAGGTCCCACTTGTTGACGACGATGATCAGCGACCGCCCGCTCTCGTGCGCGTATCCGGCAATGGTGGCGTCGCTGGCGGTAACGCCTTCGGTCGCGTCCACCACCAGCAGCGCGATGTCGGCAGCTTCCGTGTGCTTGCGCGCCATCACGACCGAGAGCTTTTCGGCCATCAACTTGGTCTTGCCCTTGCGGCGGATGCCCGCGGTATCGATGAAGCGATAGGCCTGGCCGTCGCGTTCGATCATTTCGTCCACCGCGTCGCGCGTGGTGCCCGGGATGGCGGATACGATGGCGCGATCGGTCGAAGTGAGCGCGTTCAGCAGCGTGGACTTCCCTACGTTCGGCCGCCCGATGATGGCGATCTTGAACTCCCTAACCGCCCACTCGGCCTCGGTCGGTTTCTCTTCGAACTGATCCGCGGTCAGTTTCTCTCTGCGGATTTTCGCGTCCTTTGGATCGAATTCTTCCTTGCGTCCCTCTGCGTCCTCCGCAGTGATCGTTTCCTTTTCCGGTTCGGGCTCGCTCTCCGGCATCACCTCCATCACCGCATCCAGCAACTCCGCCACGCCGTTGGAGTGCTCCGCCGAAACCGGGTACAGGCGCTGGATGCCCAAGGTGCGGAAGTTCTCCGCCGCCGCCTCCATCTTCTGCGTGTCGATCTTGTTTACGGCCAGAAAGACCGGCTTGCCGGAGCGAATCAGCAGGTGCGCCAGTTCGATGTCGGGCGCGGTGAGTTCCGCGCGACCATCCACGACCATGGCAATTGCGTCGGCCTCGTCGAGCGCCACGCGCGCCTGGCGAAAGATTTCCGCCGGGATCAGCTCTTTGTCGTCGGTGACGATGCCGCCGGTATCCACCACGCGGAAGCGGCGGCCCGACCACTCGGCGATGCCGTACAGCCGGTCGCGCGTGATGCCGGGCTCGTCGCCGACGATCGCGCGCCTGCGGCCGACAATGCGGTTGAACAACGTGGACTTACCGACATTGGGCCGGCCAACGATGGCGAGGGTGGCGGGGCGGATTATCGTGGGATCTTTTTCGGGCATCGAGAATGCGAGTGATTGGAAATTTGAAATCTGCAAATTTCAAATTTGAAATCCCGTCACAGCTATTATAGAGGTGATCTTCACTCACCCGTGTCCGCCACTACCCAACCCGCCAGCAACCTCTACCAGTTCTTCGCGCCCGGCGGCGTGCTGTCGAAAACGCATCCGGCCTACGAATTTCGCCGCGGACAGCTCCAGATGGCCCAGGCCGTCGAAGAAGCGCTGGCCGAGAAGCGTCACCTGATCGTCGAAGCCGGCACCGGGACCGGGAAAACGCTGGCTTACCTGATGCCCGTCATTCGCTCCGGCAAGCGCGTCATCATCTCCACCGGCACCAAGAACCTACAGGAGCAGCTCTTCTACAAGGACGTCCCCTTCCTCGCCCAGCACTGCCCGGACCTGAAGGTTTGCT
>DAISJI010000064.1:2138-11133 GCA_036821585.1 Terriglobales bacterium | reverse complement strand
GCATGAACCCTTCCATCACCACTTGCCCGGCCAGCGTGCCGGTGATGGTGCTGCTTTGTCCGCTCGCCAGCAGCGCCACCGCAAACAGCGTACTGGCGACGGTCGTTCCAAGTAACGGCGACAGGGTCAGGTAGGCGACCCGGATCCAATCGCTGGCGGGACTGAAGTGGACCACCTGCCCGCCTGACGCCACCACGCTTTCCTTGCCAAAGAACACCGTCGCCGCCAGCACCAGGATGGCGGCGTTGACGAAGAAGGCGATCGTGAGTGCGGCGGTGGAGTCGATGGTGTTGAAGTGGATCGCGCGGCGGATGGATGGCTCGTCCTGCTGCAGCTTGCGGCTCTGCACCAGGGCCGAGTGCAGGTACAAATTGTGCGGCATCACGGTCGCGCCGATGATTCCGATGGCGACATACAACATGCCTGCTTGACGAAGTCCCGGTGACAACAGCGCCCGGCCCATCTCCAGGAAGCTCGGCTGGGTCTGCGGGAGAACGAAAATCTCGATGAAGTAACAGACCCCGATGGTCGCGATCAGCAGCAGGATTACGGCCTCGATGGTGCGCATTCCAAACTGCTGCAAGGTGAGCAGCAGGAGCACGTCCAGGCCCGTGATGATGACCGCCCAGAACAGCGGGATGTGGAATAGCAGGTTGAGTGCGACCGCGCTTCCGAGCACCTCCGCCAGGTCGCATGCCGCAATTGCCACTTCGCTGAGCAGCCAGTTGGGCCAGCGCGTCCACCGGGGATACCAATCGCGGCAGCATTGGGCGAGGTCCTTTCCCGTCACCACCCCCAGGCGGGCAGACATGACCTGCATAAAGATCGCCATCACGCTGGCCAGCCCCACCACCCACAGCAGGCCGTACTGGAACCGTGCTCCGGCCTGCAGGTCCGTTCCCCAATTGCCGGGGTCCATATAGCCAACGCTCACCAGGATGGCGGGCCCGACAAAAGCCCGCCATTGTCCCCAGAAACCGGATTGAACGTGCGGCACGTCGACGGTACCGTGGAAACCCTCCAGGGAAACGTGCTCGTCCTGGGAAACGTTTTTTGCCATCCGCTCCTTAGCCGTACTTTGCATCGATCAATAAACTCTGGCTAATGCGTTGCGGCCCGGGCCGGCCGGTCGGCCGACACCCAGACCTTTTCCGCTGCCGCGTTGCCGAGCGGGACTTCGCCCCGTTTGGTGGCGATGGTGAGCGTCTGGTCGTAATTGCGGCCGAGCAGGCGGATGCGTTCTCCAGGCTTTACCCCGCGGCCATCCAGGAACTCCAGCAGCCGCGGATCGCGCTCGTACACGCTGCGCACCAGGTAGCTCTTTCCCGGCTCCGCCTGGGCCAGCGGGACCAGCCCGCGGCGGCGGCGGCTCGCTGCGCTCTCCGGCGTCATCAGGTTGCCATGCGGGCAAACACCGCCCCGGCCAAGCTTTTTCAGCAATCGAGACTCGAAATCCGACGACACCGCATGCTCCAGCCGCTCCGCCTCTTCATGGACCTTGGTCCACTCCATACCGAAGATCTCGTGCAGCATGCGCTCGATGAGGTGATGGCGGACGGTGAGGCGGCGCGCAATCTCGCGGCCCTCGCCGGTGAGATGGACGCGGCCTTCCACCGATACCGCCACCAGGCCGTCGCGCTTCAGGCGCCGCAACGCCATCGTTACCGCCGGCGCCGAAACCGAGAGCCAGTGCGCAAGCGTCGCCGAGATCACCGCCTCACCTTCGCTCTCGGCTTCCAGGATTGCCTTGAGATAGTCCTCTTTGGATACCGTGATCATCGCAACCTGGATTATACACAGTTGATTAACTATAGTTAATTTAATCGGAAGTCCCGTGTTTCACGTTTTCGAGTTTCACGCGCGGATATCCGCTTCTCGTTCTTGAGCGAAATGACGTGGCCCGGATGGAAACTTGAAACATGAAACGTGGAACCTGTAATCTTGCCGCCGGGATGAAAGTTCTCGTCATCGGTAGCGGGGGGCGCGAGCACGCCCTGGTGTGGAAGCTGCGGCAGTCGCCGCGGGTCCGCCAACTGTTCTGCGCGCCCGGCAACGGCGGCATCTGCGCCGACGCCGAATGCCTTCCGGTTGACGTGCGCAGCGTGGAATCACTGCTCGAAGTTGCCAATCGCATACAGCCCGATCTGACCGTCGTCGGCCCGGAAGTTCCACTCGCCGCCGGAGTGGTGGACGAATTCGAGCGGCGCAGCTTGCGCATCTTCGGTCCCACCGCCGCCGCCGCACGGCTGGAATCGAGCAAGGGTTTTGCCAAGGACTTCATGCGCCGCCACCGCATTCCCACGGCGCACTTCGCAATTTGCGCATCTCCGGAACAGGTCCAAGAAGCGCTGCCGCACTTCCACCCGCCGGTGGTGGTGAAGGCCGACGGTCTCGCCGCGGGCAAAGGAGTCGTGATCGCCGCCACGAGCGATGAGGCGCTCACGGTCGCATCCGAGATGTTGGCCGGACGCGTGGTCGGCGAAGCCGGCGGACGCGTGGTGCTGGAAGAATTTCTCGAAGGCGAGGAAGTTTCGTTCCTGGTGCTCAGCGATGGCGAGCGGGTAGTGCCGCTGGCCGCCGCGCAGGACCACAAGCGCCTGGGCGAGGGCGACACCGGCCCCAATACCGGCGGTATGGGCGCCTATTCCACGCCTGCATTGGTTGACGACGCCATGCGCGACTGGCTCCTCACCCATATCGCACGCCCAGTCATCGACGGCATGCGAGAGGAGGGCGCGGAGTACAGGGGAATCCTCTACTGCGGCCTGATCATCACCGCCCGCGGCCCCATCGTGCTCGAGTTCAACGCGCGCTTCGGCGATCCCGAGACCCAGCCGATTCTGATGCGCCTCGAAAGTGACTTGCTGGGCGCGTTCATCGCCTCCATCGAGCGGCGCGTCAGCGATGGCGATTTCCGCTGGTCCAATGATTCGTCTGCATGCGTCGTACTGGCCTCAGCCGGTTATCCGGGTGATTACGAAACCGGAAAGGAAATTCACGGTTTGGATGAAGCGGCGCGCATCGAAGGCGTACACGTATTCCATGCCGGCACGGCGCAGCGTGATGGCAGGTTTTTTACCGCCGGCGGGCGCGTCCTGAACGTCTGCGCTCGCGGCAAGGACCTGGCCGAAGCCGTGGAGCGGGCGTACGCCGCGGCCGGCAAAATCCACTTCGACGGCGTGTACTACCGCCACGACATCGCGGCTCGGGCACTGCAACGAAAGTAACGCTATGCGAGCGTGTATGGTCGAACTGTCGCGCCGGTGCGAACACTGCCGGGACCTACAGGAGAAATCGAAGCGATGACCAGCAAGCCGAAGGTGGCAATCGTGATGGGTTCGGATTCCGACTTGGAGATCATGCGCGAGGCCGGCAAGGCGCTCGAGGGTTTCGGCATCGACTACGAGATCGATATCGCTTCGGCGCACCGTTCCCCCGCGCGCACCAGCGAATTAGCGCGTAAAGCAGCCGCCCGCGGTATCAAGGTCATCATCGCCGGCGCGGGCGGCGCGGCGCACCTGGCCGGAGTGATCGCCGCCGAAACCACGCTGCCCGTGATCGGCGTTCCCATCCCATCCGTGCTCAACGGACTGGATTCGCTGCTCTCGACCGTGCAGATGCCGGCGGGAATTCCCGTCGCGACGGTCGCGATCGGCAAAGCCGGCGCAACCAATGCGGGGATCCTCGCGGCGCAGATTCTCGCCCTCTCTGACCCGAAACTCGCCGAGAAGTTGAAGGCGCACAAGGAAAAGCTCGCGCAGGGCGTGGAAGAAAAATCGCGGAAACTCAAGAACGTGAAATAAGATCTTGTGTCCTGCGCCTTAAGCCTTGAGCCCGGGTTTTCCCAGATCGAGCGACTGCAACCACTCGCGGAATGGGGCGCCGAGGTCTTCGCGCTTGAGCGCAAACTCCACGGTTGCCTTGAGAAAGCCGAGCTTGTCGCCGGCGTCGTGGCGGCGTCCTTCGAACTGGTAGCCGTAGATTTTTTCGTGCTTGAGGAGTTGGCGCATGCCGTCGGTGAGCTGGATTTCGCCGCCTGCGCCGCGCGGTGTTTCTGCGAGCATTTCGAAGATCCGCGGGGTGAGCACGTAGCGGCCGATCACCGCCAGGTTCGACGGCGCATCTTCGGGTCGCGGCTTCTCCACCAGGTTCTGGATATCGAAGAGGCGTCCGCCCCAGCGCCCACTCACCGGCTTGGCGTCGATCGCGCCATAGGATGAGATCGCCTTATTGTCCACCTGCATGATCGCGATCACCGACGACTGCGTTTCTTCGAAGACGTCGATCATCTGCTTCAGGCACGGCACTTCCGCGTCGATGACGTCGTCGGCCAGCAGCACGGCGAACGGCTCGTTGCCCACCAGTTCGCGCGCCATCAGTACCGCGTGGCCCAGGCCGTTGGCTTCCTTCTGCCGCACGTAGGCGACGTGGATCATGTCGGAAATCTGCCGGACCACGGCGAGCAGGTCCTTCTTGCCGCGTTCCTCCAGCATTTTTTCCAGCTCGTAGCTGACGTCGAAGTGGTCTTCGATGGCGCTCTTGCCGCGCCCGGTGATGATGATGATCTGGTCGCAGCCCGACGCCATCGCCTCTTCCACGCCGTACTGAATGATGGGCTTGTCCACCAACGGCAGCATTTCCTTGGGCTGCGCCTTGGTCGCCGGCAGGAACCGCGTACCCAGACCGGCGGCGGGAAAGACCGCCTTGCGAACCTTCATCTTCATGCGTGAATCCTGAGTAATGCCGTCGTTGGAAACAGCATACGGTACCACAGGGAACCGACGCAGCCCGTATTCGAAATCCGCAATTCGGGGAGAACGCGGTAGGTTAAATCGCGTTTCCGAATTACAAATTCCGCGGCACCCTTGGAGCGGTGCAGTGACGCCGGAACTGGACAAAATCGCGCGACGGCCATTAAATCGCGTCACATGCCCAATGCAATTCGAATAGTTCCGGCCGCCGGAGACGACTGCGAATGGTGTGCAGGGCTCATGGCATCGAGTGAGCCGTGGATCACCCTCCGCCGCGATCTGGAAGGCGCCCGGGCGGCCCTGCACCGGTCCGGCACGGAATTGTTCCTCGCTCTTGATGGCGTAGAGCGGCTCGGTTTTCTCTTGCTTGCTCCCTACGGCCTTGCCGGCGCGCCCTACGTCGCATCCATCGCAGTAGCCGAAACTGCCCGCGGGCGTGGTGTCGGTTCGCAGATGCTGCGCTGGGCCGAGCAGCACTTTGCCGGCCGCCGCGACCTCTTCCTCCTCGTGTCTTCGTTCAACACGCGGGCGCAGCAGCTCTATCTTCGTCACGGGTACACGCAAGTCGGCGAGATTCCCGACTACGTGGTCGCCGGTCACTCCGAACTGATCTACCGCAAGAGGATCGCGTGACCGACGCCGTCTTGCAGACACCTGTCGAAGCCCACGCGAAGCGCGCCGTGGCGTTGCTGGTCGTGACCGCTTCTATCGGCTACGTCTGCCGCACCGCCATGACCGTGGTCGCGCCCGGCATCATGGGGGATTTCCACCTTTCGCAGGCGCAGATGGGGACCGTGTTCAGCGCCTTTCTGGTGGGCTACACAGCCTTCCAGATGCCTTCCGGCTGGCTTGCCGATCGGGTGAACGCGCGCACGCTGTTTGCCGGCGTCGCGGCCGCCTGGGCGGTGCTCACCTTCGCCACCGCCGCCGTTGGATGGCACGGATTCGCGGCCAGCTTGTCGGCACTGTTGTTGGTGCGCGCGCTCTTCGGGATCGCGGCGGCGCCCACTTACCCGGCATCGGCGAGGACTGTCGCCGTGATTGTTCCGGAGCGCCTGCAGGGCTCGGCCAACGGGGCCGTGCTCTCCAGCATTGGAATCGGGTCGGCGCTCACGCCGCTGCTGCTGGGTGCCATCACCGTGCGCTGGGGTTGGCGAACCGCCCTGGTGGCGTCCGCGGCCATGGCGGCAATTGTCTGCTTTCTGTGGCTGGCCTCACCAAGAATCGCTGCATACTATTCACAAGAGGCCACAACGAGCCGCTGGCGCGACCTCCACAACAAAAGCTTCTGGTTCCTGTCCGCCAGCTATTTCCTGCAGGGCTACGTCGGATACATCTTCGTGTTCTGGTTTTATCTGTACCTCATTCAGGTGCGGCATTTCGAAGTCCTTCAGGCGTCGGTTCTGACCGCGATGCCCTGGCTGTTCACCCTCGTCGCCATTCCCGCCGGTGGTGCGCTCTCCGACGCGATGGTGAAGCGCTGGGGGGCTACCTGGGGACGCCGCGCGCTTCCGGCGATCGCGCTCGTCGGCGGTGCGTTGTTCCTGGTCGTTGGAGCGCGCACGGAAAGCGCAACTTTCGCAGTCGTTTGCCTCACCGCATGCACCGTACTCGTACTCTGCACCGAGGGGCCGTTCTGGGCGACGATGAACCAGATCTGCGGCCGGCACAGTGGGGCGGGCGGCGGGGTGATGAATTTCGGCAGCAACCTGGGTGGGATGATCTCACCCGCGCTCACGCCGTGGCTCGCTGGGCGCATCGGCTGGGGTGCGGCCTTGTCGTTGACGGCCGGCTTGGCGGCGCTTGCCGGGCTGCTTTGGCTGGGCGTGACCATCAACGATTCCGGTCATGCAGGCGGCGACTCCTAGTCCTTTTTCCGCAGCCTTCCACAGCAAATTCACGGCGCTTGACCAAGCCGAGGTGCCGAACCGGATTCATGGCGGTTGCGCTTCCGCCCGGCTCGGCGCAACTTATCAATGAGGAACTTTCCCGGTGGACACCACGGCCCAGACCTGCCCCGCGTGCAACGATACGGGCTGGAAGACGATTGGCGAGGGACGCGAGCGCCGCGTCACCCGCTGCGACTGCCAGCGCCGGCAATACGTCCAGAAGCTGCTCGACCGCGCCCGCATCCCGCAGCGCTATCAGCACTGCGAACTCTCGAATTTCGACGTCTTGCCCGGCCCCCATGAGCGCACCCAGTCAAAAGCGCTGGTAATGGCGCAAAGCTTCGTCCGCGAGTATCCCGGCGATCACGCCGGCATGTTGCTGATTGGCCCGATCGGCGTCGGCAAGACGCACCTGTCCGTCGGCATCTTGAAAGAACTCATTGTCACCAGGAACGTCCCTTGCCTTTTCTATGACTACCGCGAACTGCTGAAGGAGATCCAGAACTCCTACAACGCTTCGGTCGCCACCACCGAGATGCAGATCTTGCGCCCCATATTCGAAGCCGAGGTGCTGGTGCTCGACGAACTGGGCGCCGTGAAGCCGTCCGAGTGGGTATGGGACACCGTCAGCCACATCCTCAACACGCGCTACAACGACAAGCGCACCACCATCTTCAACACCAACTTTGACGACGAGCCCCCTTCGGGCTCGGGCGACGACTCCGAGCGCAGCCGTACCTTCCGTGCCGTTCGCAAAGAAACCCTGGGTGACCGCATCGGGGAACGCATGCGCTCGCGGCTGCACGAAATGTGCCGCATCGTGAAGATCGAGGGCGAAGACTTTCGAACGAAATACCGCTCGGCAAACCTGCGGTAAGGAACTCGGACCGGCATAACTTCTCGCGTACCATCGCAGTCAATTCCACCAACCTGCGGAGCGGGGTAGCATTTGGCCCAATGCACGCAATCGCGGAACCCTGCCCGTCGTGCGGCGGATTCACGATTCAACCGTCGCGCTGGCGCGCCTACGATCTCGCTTTTCTCCTTCGCCTGCTGCGGCCGCTGCGCTGCCGCAGTTGCGGCGATCGCTTCTACATACGCATGTTCTCTCGCACCGAGAGCGTCCCGCAGGCGCAGGATACCGAAATGGTAGTCCGCATCCGGGTGAAGAATCCCGTCCGCCTCGTGCGCGCGCTGCTCGCATGGGTCTCCGACCCGTCACCGCAATCCGACTAGAATAGGCCTGTGCTTCCCCGGCAACTCGACTTCATTCCCGAGCGCGACGCGGAGATTTTCGCCTCCGTTGCCGCTGCGCCTGCGGTCTTCCTGCTGCGGGGAAGCGATCCATCGGCCGAGCCCTACGTCAGCAAAACGGCCAACCTGCGGCGCCGACTCATCCGATTGCTCGCTGCTCCCGAAGGAACATCGCGGCGGCTGAACCTGCGCGACCGGGTAGCGCGCATCGAGTACGCACCCACCGGCTCCGACTTTGAATCCGGCTATGTCCTCTACAAGCTGCTGCGCGAAGTCTTCCCGCGCAATTACCAGGACCGGCTGCGTTTTCGTCTCGCACCGCTGGTGCGCTTCCACCTGGAGAACCGCTTTCCGCGCGTTTCGGTCACCGCGCATCTGAGTGGCGCACGCGCAGGCTCGGCATTCTACGGCCCGTTTCCCTCACGGGCGGCGGCCGAGAAGTTCTCCAACGACGCGCTCGACTTCTTCAAAATCCGCCGCTGCGTCGAGGAACTCAATCCCGACCCGGCCCATCCCGGCTGCGTCTATTCCGAGATGAAGATGTGCCTGGCGCCCTGCTTCAAGGGCTGCACCGACGAGCTGTACGCCAACGAAACCTCGCGCGTGGTGACCTTTTTCGACACGCGCGGCGAATCGCTGGCCCGCGAGCTGGCCGCCGAGCGCGACCGCGCCTCCGCCGACCTGCACTTCGAGACCGCAGCCGCCGTCCACGCGGTTCTGGAGAAGCTCAAGCCTGTGCTCTCGCAGGCGCCGGAGATCGTCCACCGCATCGACCGTCTCGCCGGACTCATGATCCAGCCCTCGTCCGAACCCGACTCGGTGACTCTGTTCCGCATCGAGCGCGGCTGCATCTCTCCACCAATCCCGTTTCACATTCCGAAGGAGACGGCTGCGCTGCAAGCAGGTTCATTGGTAGGCCCCGGCGCCCCCGCCGGGGCTACGCCTGACGCGCCCAAGACTTCTGGGGCTGCTGGCACCCTCGCCCGCGGCAAGTCGCGCCCTCTCTCCATGGAATCCCGAATCCAGGAAGCCCTCTCCTCCGCTCCGCCCGCTCCCGAATGCACGCAACTGGAGACCGAAGAACACCTCGCCATCCTGAAG
>DAISJI010000064.1:0-2038 GCA_036821585.1 Terriglobales bacterium | reverse complement strand
GCCCGCTCCCGAATGCACGCAACTGGAGACCGAAGAACACCTCGCCATCCTGAAGCGGTGGTATTTCCGATCGGTGAAGGTGGGAGAGGTCTTCTTTACCGACGACCGCGGCGAACTCCCCATGCGCCGTATCGTCCGCGGCGTCTCGCGCGTCTTCAAGGGCGAAAAGCCCGCCGGCGACTTGAACGAAACTACGCGCGACTACTGGGTCAATCGCGGCAAGGCGTCGGAAATGGGGACGGAACACTGAAAGCCGTAGGTAGTGCGTCGTAGGTCGGCAAACCCAGTACAGTCCCGACCTGCGACCTACCGCCTACGACCTACGTTTCCTGAACACGACCTTCAACGCCTCTCTCCACCGCTCATCCACCGCGATCAGCTCCCAATCAATTTCCGGCGACAGGTATTTCAGCAGCGTGTCGGTCTGGGGATGGATGCGCAACGCCGGCGCGACCAGCAGCAGTAGCGGAAGCTCGGCGGAAATCTCCCGCCCGGCAAAGTACCCGAACTTCTTGAATTCTCCGCGCTCGTTGTGCCAGCGCACGCGTGCCCAATAATCGAGTCCCTGCAACGGCAGATGGAAATCCTCGTTAGCCTTCAGTTCCAGCACCGCCAGCCGTCCATCGCGCGTGCAGGTGAGCACGTCGATCATGGCGCGATCGCTGGCCGCAAACGCCGGCACCTGTGAATAGACGAACCGCGAATCCAGCCGTGGATCCAATGCCGTCACGTCGCGCACGACCAGCGACTCCAGCCAGCGCTCGGGCGACATTCTCCACAACGGGTCTTTCGGTTGCGGCTCACCCTGCCGCGACTCCCGCACTCGCTCCAGCATGGCGGCGAACTGGTCTGCGGTCTCGTCGCTGAGCAGTGTCTCCTCGGCTCCGAGGCCAAACACCGTTTCCGCCGTGCGCCGAAACGTGTTTTCCAGGACAATCCGCGACCGGGCAAACTCCAGCCCGCGATAGCGGAAGACGATCTCCGCCGTGCTCGGCGTAGAGATTTCGGCCTCGGGCAGCAGGCGGCGCACGCGTGCGATCGGATCGGCGAAACGCTCCAGCATGCCGGCTGGGTCTGGCGCCTGCACCAGCCGCGTCTGGATGTTGCCGCCGTCGCTGAAGTCAACTTCCTGGAGCGTCCCTTCGCGCTCGTTCAGTTCGAACAACGTGCAGCGGCCCGCGCCGGTAGCGATCAGCGCCATGCGCGCGCGCACCACCTCCGACCGGCCGGCGGGCGCCACCATCATCAGACCTTCGGTCCACTGCCGCATCGCTTCCCGCACCGACGACAGCCAGAGCAGGCCCGACGTGAGCGCAGCGTCCACCGCTGCCTGCGACTCGCCCGCGCCGACTCCCAGCACCGCCATCGCCGACTGTCCGCGGTGCATAATCCCGCGCGCATATACCGGTCCCATGGAGTGTTCCAGGTCCATCACCGAGGTGAAACGGTCGGCCCGATAGTCGGGGAAGTCGCGCTCCAGAATCCGTTTGAGAGCTTGCCGGTAGCGCGCGCGTTCCGCCGTTCGCGTTCCGGGGGAGGAGCGTTCGCCCGCGGGCAGCAGGCGCAGGATGTTGGGCTTCGCGTTCCCGAACCTTTGTACGGTCAGCGCCAGTTCGTTCTTCTTCTGCTCCGCCGATACCACGCGGCGGACCATGTTGCGCTCGGCGGACCAGAGGTGTAGGAGGCACTTGCCATGCTCGCCCGAGACCGAATAGCGCGCTTCCGGCAACTCGAAGACGACCTCGTCTTCCTCGGCGACGGTGGCGCGGGGATGGTCGGCGAGGTAGAGCTCGAGGGTGCGGGAGAGGGCCTGCGAGTCTAGTATCGTAGTCGTTAATGGCGCAGTGCTTAATATCACTCAGTTTTTTGTGCGGTTGAGTGGAATCAATAAGTTAAGCCCAAGTAACTTGGGGAAAGCGAGGGCGAAATCGGAGTGAAAAAGGTAACTCAAGAGTTATATGCACCTTGGAGACACAACACCCTGCACGCGAGCATGCAAAGACAGAATAACGGCAGCGGTAATCGTTGTAAGTGATGG
>DAISJI010000063.1:9271-11169 GCA_036821585.1 Terriglobales bacterium | reverse complement strand
AAGCATGAGAACAGGGAAAGTTAACGAGATACTCGCGCGGGTGGCGGTGGCGGTGGACGCCGCGCGGAAGTGCCTGTTCAGAGAACAACACGAAGACGGCTACTGGTGCGGCGAACTGGAAGCCGACACCACGCTGGAATCCGATTACATCCTGCTGCACCGGCTGCTGGGCACGGCCGACGAGCGCAAGATCGCCAAGGGCGCGCGCTGGATCCTCGATCATCAGAATGCGGACGGCGGCTGGCCCATCCACGAAGGCGGGCCCGCGAATATCAGCGCGACGGTAAAGGCATACTTCGGGCTGAAGCTGGCCGGGTACGACAAGGACCATGCGGCGCTGGTGAAGGCACGCGAGCGCATTTTCGCGCTGGGCGGCGTGACCGAGATCAATACCTTCACCAAGATCTATCTGTGCTTCTTCGGACAGTACGACTATGACGCGGTGCCGGCGGTGCCGCCGGAGATCGTGCTGTTTCCGAACTGGTTCTGGTTCAACATCTACGAAATTTCGTCGTGGTCGCGCGCCATCCTGGTGCCACTGTCGATCGCGTACGCGAAAAAGCCGTTCAAGAAAATTCCGCCGGAGCAGGGGATCGAGGAGCTGTTCCCGCAGGGAATGCACAACACGCGCCTGCAC
This sequence comes from Terriglobales bacterium, assembly GCA_036821585.1. GTDB lineage: Bacteria > Acidobacteriota > Terriglobia > Terriglobales > Acidobacteriaceae > DAISJI01. The sequence continues at coordinate 10,532 of DAISJI010000063.1, read as the reverse complement.
CTGCACTGGGACAAGAAGCTGGTCAGTTGGCGGAATTTCTTCCTGGTGGTGGACCGGCTGACGCACTGGTTCGAGCGGGTGCACGTGCGTCCGCTGCGGTCGGTGGCGATCAAGGCGGCGGAGAAGTGGATGCTGAAGCGCCTGGAGCAGAGCGATGGGCTGGGCGCGATTTATCCGGGCGTGATGAATTCGATTATCGCGCTGCGCTGCCTGGGATACTCGCTGGACGATCCGCAATTGATTCGCGCCATGGACGAGTTCGAGGCGCTGGGTATCGAAGAAGACGAGACTTTCCGCATGCAGCCGTGCAAGTCTCCGATTTGGGACACGGCGTATGCGATGTTCGCGCTGGGTGAAGCGGGCGTTCCACAAAGCGATCCGCGCATGAGGGCCGCGGCGGAGTGGATGCTCGACAAGCAGGTGACGCGTCCGGGCGATTGGGCCGTGAAGGTCAAGAACGTGGCGCCGGCGGGGTGGTACTTCGAGTTCAACAACGAGTTCTATCCCGACGTGGACGATACCGCGATGGTGCTGCTGGCGCTGACCCAGGTGGAGCTGCCGAGCGAGCGCTTCCTGGGCGAGTCGGCACGGCGGGCGATCCATTGGGTGTTGGCGATGCAGTGCAAGGAAGGCGGATGGGCGTCGTTCGATAAGGACAACACGCGGATGGTCTTCCAGTACGTGCCCTTTGCCGACCATAACGCCATGCTCGATCCGCCCACGGTGGACATCACCGGCCGGGTGCTGGAGATGCTGGCCGCGTACGGTTACACACAGGACGATCCGGCGGTGAAGCGGGCAATCGGGTACATCCGGAAAGAGCAGGAGCCGGACGGAAGCTGGTTCGGACGCTGGGGCGTGAATTACATCTACGGCACCATGTGCGTGCTGCGCGGGCTGGAAGCGATCGGCGTGGACCATCATGAGCCGCACGTGCAGCAGGCGGCGGAGTGGCTGCGCATGGTGCAGAACCCCGACGGCGGCTGGGGCGAAAGCTGCGGGTCATACGACCATCCGGCGACGCGGGGCGTGGGTCCAAGCACGGCATCGCAAACGGCGTGGGCGGTCATTGGGCTGCTCGCGGCGGGAGATACGCGCAGCGATTCGGTGCGGCGGGGAGTCGAGTTCCTGTTGAACGATCAGAAGAAAGATGGATCGTGGGATGAAACGCCGTTTACGGGAACGGGATTCCCGAAGGTGTTTTATCTGAAGTACCACATGTATCGGGAGTACTTCCCATTGTTGGCGCTGACGGTGTACG
>DAISJI010000063.1:7534-9171 GCA_036821585.1 Terriglobales bacterium | reverse complement strand
AGTTCCGGTATCACAGGCGTGGACGGTAGCGACTTACGTCCTGAAGCAGAAGCTGATGGGGCGCAAGCAGTATCCGCTCGTCCTGATGCTGGAGCCGTTGTTCCGCTGCAACCTGGCGTGCGCCGGATGCGGGAAGATCCAGTACCCGGGGCACGTGCTGAAGATGCAGCTCACCCCGGAAGAATGCTTTAAGGCGGTGGACGAATGCGGCGCGCCGACGATCGCAATCCCGGGCGGAGAGCCGCTGCTGCATCCGCAGATCGGGGAGATCGTCAAAGGGCTGGTCGCGCGCAAGAAGTACATCTACCTGTGCACCAACGCGCTGCTGCTGAAGCAGAAAATCGCCGAGTTCACGCCGAGCAAGTTTCTGACGTTCTCGGTGCACCTCGATGGGCAAAAAGAACACCACGATATGTCGGTATGCCTCGAGGGCGGGTACGAGAAGGCGGTGGAGGGCGTGAAAGAAGCCCTGGACCGCGGTTTCCGGGTGACGACGAACACGACGCTGTTCGACGGCGCGGATCCGAAGAGCGTGCGCGAGTTCTTCGACGAGATGATGAAACTCGGCGTCGAGGGCATGATGCTCTCGCCGGGCTACTCCTACGAGAAGGCGCCGGACCAGCAGCATTTCCTGGGTCGCGCGCGGACGCGGCGGCTGTTCCGGGCGATCCTGTCGAACCGGAAAGAGAATTGGCGCTTCAATATGTCGCCGCTGTTTCTCGAGTTCCTGATGGGCAAGCGCACTTATCCGTGTACCCCGTGGGGCATGCCGACGTACAACGTGTTCGGCTGGCAGAAGCCATGCTACCTGCTACAGGACGGCTACGCCGATACGTACCAGGAATTACTGGAAACGACGGAGTGGGAAAAGTACGGGACCGAGTCGGGCAATCCGAAGTGCGCGAATTGCATGGTGCACAGCGGATACGAGGCGTCGGCCGTGAACCACACCTTCAGCTCGCTGTCGGGATTGTTGTCGACGGCGAAGGCGATGTTCAGCCACTACATTGATCCCGACGCCGAGCATTTGTTGGATGAGCCGGTGCATCCGGTGCACGAATTCAATCCGCTGGTACAGATCGAAGATTCTTCCAATACGCCGCAGGAGACGCGGGTTTGACAGGGAAAGAATCCGGTCACCACGTCGATCCCAACGCTCTTGAAGTTGTCCCGGGAGCAAAACGAGAACAATTGGAAGGCTGGGTCCCGGAGCTCGCCCAGGAAGACGAGCTGCGCGAGGCGCTGGAGCATGCCTTCGACTATCGCGGGGACGTGCTGATTACCAGGAAAGACGGGACGAAGGTAGAGGGATACATATTCGACCGGCGGCCGGGAAAGACTATGGCCGATTCGCGCGTGCGGTTACTGCCGAAAGATGGCGGTCCGAAGACGTCGGTGAGCTATGCGGAGATTGCGGCGCTGGCGTTTACCGGGCGCGATATGGCGGCGGGGAAGAGCTGGGAGAACTGGGTGCGTCAGTACTGGGAAAAGAAGGCGGCGGGAGAGAAGGGCTTCGGGCTAATGCCGGAGGAGCTGGAGTAGCAGTTGTCAGTTGAAGCGTGCTTTGCTCCGGGTGACAGTCAATACAGAGTTTGGTTCGCACCGGCCGAGGGCGGCCGGTGCCGGGTAATTTTGGG
>DAISJI010000063.1:2228-7434 GCA_036821585.1 Terriglobales bacterium | reverse complement strand
CAGTGAAAGCTTTCGTCACGGGAGCTACGGGTTTCGTTGGCAGCCACGTTGCGCAAGCGCTGGAGGTGGCGGGGGCGGAGCTGCGCCTGCTGGCCCGGAGCACGAGTCCCACCAAGCTTATCTCCACGCTGAAGAATTCCGAGATCGTGACCGGGGACCTGCGCGATGCGTCCACTTACAAGCAGGCGCTGCGCGGGTGCGAGGCGGTGTTCCACGTCGCGGCGGATTACCGTCTTTGGACCCGCAATGCAGCCGACGCGATGGAGATGTACCGGTCGAATGTCGAGGGAACACGCGGACTCATCGATGCGGCGCGGCAGGCGGGAGTGAAACGCATCGTGTATTGCTCGAGCGTGGCGACGATGGGATTCCGGAGCGACGGCTCGGTGGTGGATGAAGAGACGCCGGTGACGCTGGAGGAGATGATCGGGCACTACAAGCGGTCGAAGTTCGTCGCCGAGCAGGTGGCACTGGAGGCCGGGAAGAAGGGCGACGACGTCGTGATCGTGAACCCGAGCGCGCCGGTGGGCGAGCAGGACGTGAAGCCGACGCCGACGGGAAGAATCATCGTCGATTTCCTGAAGAAGAAATTTCCGGCGTACGTGGACACCGGTTTGAACGTGGTGGACGTGCGGGAAGTCGCACGAGGGCATGTGCTGGCGTACGAGCGGGGAAAGCCGGGCGAGCGCTACATCCTGGGCGGCGAGAACCTGACGCTCAAGCAGATCCTGGACAAACTTTCGGCGACTACGGGCATTCCCGCGCCCAAGGTCAAGCTGCCGTACGTGTTCGCGCTGGCGGCGGGCGTTTTTGACACGGTATTCACGGGCCAGTTGCGGGGCAAGGAACCGCGAGTCACGATTGATGCGGTGCGCATGGGTCGCAAGAAGATGTGGGTGCGGTCGTCGAAGGCGGAACGCGAGTTGGGATACAAGGTCGTGCCGGTAGAGGATGCGCTGCGGCGGGCGTGCGAGTGGTTCCAGACGAATGGATATGTCTAGCGACCCCACGCCGCGCAAAACCGGCGCGTCGCGGGGACCCCGCCGCGTCGCCATCATCGTGGCGATGGAGATGGAGGTGGCGCCGCTGCTGCGCAAATGGAAACGAGCGGGCAAGAAAGTCGAGCACTGGGACGGGCCGGGTCATGCGGCGGCGAAGAGCTCGTATCGGTGCGACGGTGTTCTCATACTGTGCGCCGGGATTGGGCGGAAGCCAGCAGCCATGGCAGCACGCGCCGCCCTGGATTATTACGAGCCGGATCTCATGATTTCAGCGGGACTCGCCGGCGCGTTGAATCAACAACTGGCAATTGGGAAGGTGCTACGGCCGGCGCAAGTGATCGACGCGGCGGCAGGCGAAAGGTACGAGACGGTGCGCGACGTTGCGGCGCGGGGAGTGTTAGTAACCGCAGCGTCGGTTTTATCTCGCAAAGCAAAAGAACAGATGGCGCAGCAGTTCGGCGCGGACGCGGTGGACATGGAAGCCGCGGTGGTGGCCGAGATTGCACGCGCGGCCGGGGTGCCGTTCCTGGCGGTGAAGGCGATCTCGGATACGCTGGATTTTGAGATGCCGCCGATGGACCAATTTATTGATTCGAACGGGCGTCTGAATTTGTTAAAGTTGATAGGCTGGGCTTCTGTCAGGCCCAACGTATGGCCAGTGTTGGGTGCGCTGCGGAGAAATGGCAAGGTGGCGGCGGAGCGGTTGGCGGAAGAATTGGAGAGCGTCATAGCAGGGGAAGGACGTGGTTAGAGAAGGAACTGCAGGTTCCTCGACTCGGATGCGGCAACCCGCAGGCCAAAAGCGGGCCTGCTGGTTGTTTGCCGCATCCTCGCTCGGAATGACACTTTTGTAGAGTTTTGGTCCTTTAAGAGGAATGTCGGTAGCTTTACAAAACGGACTGGGCAGTGGGGTGGGGACGATCCCGTCCACGATGAAGGCGGCGGTGTACCGCGGCGTGAACGACGTGCGCGTGGAGACCGTTTGCGTGCCCGAAATCGGCGCGGGGGAGTTGCTGATCAAGGTCCACACCTGCGGCATCTGCGGGACCGACCTGAAGAAGATTGCGACTGGTTCACATTCAGCGCCCAGGATTTTCGGACACGAAACTTCGGGGACGGTGGCGCTGGTCGGGGCAAATGTGAAGGGGTATGCAGTTGGGGACCGGGTATCCGTTTTCCATCACATTCCTTGTGGAGAGTGCTACTACTGCCGGCACAAAGTTTTTGCACAATGTCCCGTTTACAAGAAGGTGGGTTGCAGCGCGGGTTTCGAGCCGAGCGGGGGCGGGTTCTCGGAGTACGTGCGGGTATCGGACTGGATCGTGGAGCGGGGCGGGGCGGTCAAGCTGCCCGATGACTGCTCGTTCGAGCAGGCGTCGTTCATCGAACCGGTCAATACGTGTATGAAGGGAATCGAGACGTTGCGCTTGGAGCGGGGCGAAACAGTGCTGGTGATTGGACAGGGCCCGATTGGTATCATATTGGGAGTACTGGCACTTAGGTCGGGTGCAAAGGTAATAACTTCCGATTTGTACGTGCAGAGGCTTACAATTAGCGCTGGTTTTGGCTTGAGTCGGTCGGTTAACGCGTCACAGGCAGACACCGTTGAAAAGACGCGGGAATGGACCGAGGGGCGTGGGGCCGATGCCGTGGTTCTGGCGGTGGCCGGGACCAAATTGATTCCAGCCGCCATGGAGGCAGCAAGGCCAGGCGGCCGGATCATGTTATTCGCCCAGACGGCACGCGGAGAGGCCGTCATTGATCCAGCCGCAGTTTGTGTGGATGAGAAAAGTCTGTTGGGTTCCTATAGTGCTTCCATAGAGTTGCAGCAGGAAGCGGTGGATTTCGTATGCCGCCGGGAAATGAATCTGGAGCGGCTGATTTCGCATCGTTACTCGTTAGATAGCGCGGTGGAGGCACTGGAACTGGCTGCTCATCCCCGACCGGAATCCATGAAAGTGGTTATCCAGCCGGGATTGGAACCGGAAACGTGAAGCAAGGCAAGACGCAGAGACGTGCAGCCTAGGATTCACGTTCGAAGCAGGAGAGAACCGGGTCCGACAAAACGCGGCTACAGGAAAGGGACAACCGAGTGAGTGGACAGACAATGACAGCGGCGGTCCTCTACGGAAAAGAGGACGTCAAAATTGAAAGGGTACCGATTCCGCGGGTGGGGCATGGAGAGGCCCTCGTCAAGGTCCAAGTCGCTCTGACGTGCGGAACCGACCTTAAGGTGTACCAGCGCGGCTACCACGCGCGCATGATCGTTCCCCCGGCACTGTTCGGCCACGAACTGGCGGGGATCATCCACGAAATCGGCCCGGGGGTGAAGAGCTTCAAGACAGGGATGCGGGTGGTGGCGCTGAACTCGGCCCCCTGCGGCATGTGCTTCTACTGCTCCAAACACCAGGAAAACCTGTGCGAGGACCTTCTATTCAATAACGGCGCCTACGCGGAATACATCAAGATCCCACGGCGCATCGTCGAGACCAACATGCTTGCCATCCCCAGCAACGTCAGCTTCGAAGAAGCCGCGATGGTGGAGCCGCTGGCGTGCGTCCTGCGCGGGCTGCATGAGACGAAGCTGGAGATCGGCGATACCATCGTCGTAATCGGCGCAGGGCCGATCGGATTGATGTTCCTGCAGGTCGCAAAGCTGAGCGGGTGCAACGTGATTGCCGTAGTCAAGCGCGATTCGCAGGCAGCAGCGGCAAAGCGGCTGGGAGCGGATGAGGTGGTACAGATTTCGCATGCAGCGGACGCTGCGGAAGCGGTGCGCGCGCTCACGCCGGAGCGACGCGGAGCGGACGTAGTGATCGAAGCGGTGGGACGCCCGGAGGCATGGGAGTGGTCCATTGACATGGTGCGCAAGGGCGGCACGGTGAACTTCTTTGGCGGTTGCGCCAGCGGGACCAAGGTCAACCTGGACACGAACCGCCTGCATTACTCGGAGATTACGCTCAAGGCGACCTTCCACCACACGCCGGAGACAGTACGGAAGGCGTTCGCGCTGATCGCGGAAAAGAAGATTCGCGGCTCCGATTACATTACCGGCGAAGCTCCCCTGTCGCGCCTGCAGCAGGTGCTGAAGCACATGATGAATCGCAATGGCGACATCAAGACAGCGATCATCCCGGGACACTGAGGAGTCGCAAGACAGATCGTTAGCAAACCAGATTGTCGCGAGGCAATCTGGTTTTCTGTTTGCGCATGAGGGAGTAATAAGTATCAAGTAATAAGTAATAAGATTCCTGGTGAGGCCCCTCTCATTCGGCTTTGCGCAGTACTTGTTACTTATTACTTATTACTTGATACTTCTGACGATTGACCGCCACACCCAATTCCGCGCCGTTTGCGGGGCTGCCGCCGGAGTATGCGATTCCGGAGGTGGCGCCGTCGCTGGCGGAAGCGCAGGCGTACTGCCGGCGCCTGGCGGAAGCGCACTACGAGAACTTCTCGGTGGCGACGTGGTTCCTGCCGGAGCGAATGCGTCCGCACTTTTACAGCGTGTATGCGTATTGCCGGATTTCGGACGACCTGGGCGACGAAGTCGGGGACCCGCAGGAGTCGCTGCGGCTGCTGGATGAGTGGGAAGGGGAGTTGAACGCGACCTACCTGAGCCTGGTCGAGCGCCCGCCGATCAATGTTCGTGCGGACGTGGAGAAACTCCAGGCCGATCCGCCGCTGCGATACCAGGGGCCGCGGCACCCGGTGTTCATCGCGCTGCGGGAGACGATCCGCGAGTGCGACATACCGCGCGACCCATTCGCCGACCTGCTGAAGGCATTCCGCCAAGACCAGCGGGTGGGCCGGTACGAGACGTTTGAGGACGTGCTTGCGTACTGCCGATACTCGGCAAACCCGGTGGGGCGGCTGGTGCTGTATACGTGTGGCTACGGGGACGAGAGCCGCCAGACGCTATCCGACTCCACGTGTACGGCGCTGCAACTGGCAAATTTCTGGCAGGACGTTGGGCCGGATTACGGGAAGAACCGCATATACATACCGCTGGAGGATATGCGCAGGTTCGGGGTCAGCGAAGAGGACATCGCACAGCGGCGAGCGACGCCGCAGTTTCTGGAGTTGATGAAGTTCGAGGTCGAGCGGGCGCGGGAGTGGTTCGAGCGGGGTGCGCCGCTGGCAAGAATGGTGGACAAGCAACTGGCGATCGATATCGAGCTGTTCACGCGCGGCGGCCAGGAGAT
>DAISJI010000063.1:0-2128 GCA_036821585.1 Terriglobales bacterium | reverse complement strand
CCGCTGCAGTTGCGAACCGCATACGGCATTTGCCGGCACACGGCGCGCTCGGCGGCGAAGAACTTCTATTACGGATTCCTGGTGCTGCCGCGGCGCAAGCGGGATGCGATCAGCGCGGTGTACGCGTTCATGCGGCACGCCGACGATATCAGCGACGACCCGCGGCTTCCGGCCGAACAGAAGCGGGAGAGACTGGAAGGATGGCTGAGCGCGTTGCATCGCGTGGTAGCGGGTGAGCATACGGACGACCCGGTGCTGATGGCGCTGGCCGACGCACAAAGGAAGTTCGAGATCCCGGTCGATTTGCTGGAGAAGCTGGTGTATGGCACGGCGATGGATTGCTATCAGTCTTCAGTCGTCGGTCTTCAGTCTTCAGGCGACGCACCAAGAGTGCTGTACCGGACCTTCGACGAGCTGTACAACTACTGCTATCACGTCGCGTCGGTGGTGGGGCTGGTATGCATCAAGATATTCGGCTATCGCGATGCGCAGGCGGAAAAGCTGGCCGAGCACCTGGGGGTGGCGTTCCAACTCACGAACATCATCCGCGACGTGAAGGAAGATGCGGCGATGGGGCGCATCTACCTGCCGGCGCAGGACCTGCAGCTTTACGGCGTATCGATGAATGCGATTGCGGAGGGCAATGCAGCGGCGCTGAAACCGGTGCTGGAGCTGGAGGCACAGCGAGCGCGCGAGTTCTACGCCGACGGAGACAAACTGCTGCCGCTGATCGAGCATGAAAGCCAGCCCGCGCTGTGGACGCTGATGACGATTTACCGGCGTCTGCTGGAGAAGATCGCATCGCGGAATTACGACGTGCTCAACGAGCGAGCACGGCTGACCACGGCGGAGAAGACGAAAATACTGGCGCAGGGCCTGTGGCGGCGGATCGTCGAATGAGCGCGGATGCTTCGACAACCTCAGGAACACCCCCACCCTCCGCCAACCCCGGACGGAAGGGTAGGGCAACCGCTGCGGATGAGATGACGGTTGCCGTAGTCGGAGCAGGCCTGGCCGGACTGGCTGCCGGCTGTGCGCTGGCGGAGGCGGGCTACCGCGTCACGCTGCTGGAGCGGCGTCCTTACCTGGGCGGCCGCGCTTCTTCTTACGAACATCCGGGGACCGGCGAAGTGGTGGACAACTGCCAGCACGTGCTGCTGGGCTGTTGCACCAACCTGCTCGACTTCTACCGGCGAATCGGAGTAGAAAACAAAATCCGCTGGTACCGGGGCCTGGTGTTCGTCGAGCCGGGTGGACGGCAGAGCGTGATCGAAGCGGGCGGGTTGCCGGCGCCGCTGCATGCCTCGTGGTCGTTCCTGCGGGCACCGTTCCTTTCACTGACTGACAAACTGGCGATTGCGCGCGCAATGCTGGCGCTGGCGGGCGAGCTACCGGCGGACAACGCGCCGCCATTCTCCGCATGGCTGCGGGAGCATGGGCAAACAGCGCGAGCCGTGGAACGCTTCTGGAAGCCGGTGCTGGTGAGCGCGCTGAATGAAGACCTGGAGCGCATCTCGTCGCACTATGCAGCGCTGGTGTTTCGCGATTCGTTCTTGAAATCCGCGCCGGCGGGCGAGATGGGATTGCCGGCGGTGCCGCTGACGGAGTTGTACGCCGCCGCCGGTGATTACATCCGCGCGCGAGGTGGGGAAGTGCGGATGCGCGTCGGAGTGCAGTCGTTTGTGCCAGAGCAGGACGGCGTGCGCCTGTCGATGGGCGCGGCGGAAGAGCGCTTCGACGCGGCGGTGCTGGCGGTGCCGTTCCAGGTGCTGGGTGCGATGCTGCCGAACGACGCGGCCGGCGGCGAGCTGAGGAAGTTCCTGGAGAGATTTGAGACGTCTCCGATCACGGGCATCCACCTCTGGTTTGACCGCGAGATATCCGAGCTGGACCACGCGGTGCTGCTGGAGCGAACGATCCAGTGGATGTTCCACAAGTCGCGGATTCACGGCCGCGCCGGCGAGGGAAGTTACGTCGAACTGGTGGTCAGTTCGTCCAAGGAACTGGTGGATAAGTCGCGGCAGGAGATTCTCGATCTTGCGCTGAAGGAGTTGGGTGAGTTTTTTCCGGCGGTGCGCGAGGCGAAGGTCCTGAAGGCGACGGTGATTAAGGAAGTACATGCCACGTA
>DAISJI010000062.1:5344-11178 GCA_036821585.1 Terriglobales bacterium | reverse complement strand
CGACAGCTATCCTTCGCGCCGGCCCAATACGGCATCCATACCGGTTCAATGTCCGGATGGCCGCGTAATCCGCTCGGCAAGCGCCGAAGGGCGAGCACAGCGGGCATAGGTCATCCCTGACTATTAAATACCGGCCAATCTGTTCGCACAGCAGTTTTAGCGTAAGCGATCTAAAATCAAACAGATTGGCCGAAGTATTTAGTTTTCGGTACAGCCGATGGCCGGCGGCTCGGGAGAAGCGATTGGGGCGAAGCGCACAGTCGGCAAAGTAGCCGTTAATGCGGAAGCCGGGCGCGTGCTACCTGTAATTCCAAAGTAACTCGACTTCGGTGCCGCCAATCGTGTGCGTGTCCTGGTATGCGAACCGGCCAAAGCCGGGCTTGTCGCGCTCGCCCCACGCGCCGGATTGCGACGTTGGAAAACCGGCGTTCGTCCACTCTCGTTTCTCCTGCTCGATGTCACTTACGGCGAGAGCGATGTGATGCAGCCCCTCTCCGTATTTCGACAGGTGATCCAAGTACGTGGTTGGGCCGATAGTGGGCTGAATCCACTCGTAAACGATCCTGCCCTGCCGCTGCCACCCGAGAATCGCATCGAACTTCCCGGGTTTACCGTGATAGATCAAGTCCCACAACACCGGGTGCGTGAAGTCCATCGCCGGGAATCCGAGCCGCTCCCAGTATCGGGAGACCGCCTTCAGGTCGCGTGCCACGAACGCATACTGAGAGAGTCGCTTCGCGTTCGGCTTCGGTGCGGGCGCCGGCGGCAAACCCGCGCCGCCCGGGTCGCAGAAAACTCCGATGACATACTTCCCCTCTTCTGCCGTGTCGAAGAGGACGTAGCGACCCTCAGGGCCGAGATTCCGCCCGTCCAGGACCGCGACGCCAGCATTTGCCATTCGGGCAAGCTCCTGCTCCACGGCAGCCTTGGTGGGAGCGCGGTGAATCAGCGCCATGATGCCCTGCCCGTGCTTCTTCCGATAGGCCGCGAACGGGGTCTTGTCATCGAGAGGCTGGATAAAATCGACAACCGTGTCGCCTAAACGCGCGATGGACCACCTAACGCCCGGGCCGGCACCGGGATTCGGCCGCACGTCGATGATGCCGAGCTTTTGCCATCCCGCGACGGTACGGTCGATGTCGTCGACGACCCAGAAAACACGATCAACGCTCTTGTAGAAATCCGGCAATTCGGCGGCTAGGGGCACAACGACCCCGAGCAGCAGGACGAGTGTTTTCCTCATATAGGTATGCCAAGCAATCGGACAAAATCACCGACGCCACGAAGCAGGCCGCACGGCGATATGTCGCCGTTTCCGAAAGTCGCGGAACGGAAGCCTGGAATCACATGTGAGCCGCCGGTCGGGTTCATGCGTTCGTACGCCTTCTGGTCCATGTGTGTACGGCTCCGCGCACGGGGTGTCTTGCGCCGCGGTGGCCACGGCGACCGCATCGCGATTCTGAAATATCGGAAAGTACGATAGTCCCCGGCTCCGAGAAGCGGGAGGCACCCGAGGAAGAAATAGTTGCGCTTAATTAACGCTCCCTCGGGGCTGCGGCTGCCGCTCCCCGTCTGCGCCGTCGGGGTGAGTAAACGCTGCGCGAGTTGTCGCTCCGCTGGCGTCCTGGGAGCAGCAGGCGACCAGGAGGGGAATTTGGTAGCCGACAAGCGTACGCCGGTGTGCAGCGAACATCAGCTTTCTGCACGTGGGTCGCGATCGACGTTCCCCTCCCGGTTTCGATGAAACTCCCTCCTGGTCACCTCCTGCCAGCAGGGTCGAGCGGGTTTGGACCATCGAGAACTCCACGATCAACGCTCCGCGATTACCGCGACACCCCAGGGGCGGAGATCGACCCGGACGCCTTTCTCGACGGGATATCCGGTTAGCAAATCCACCCCTGTTGCATAGGGATAGGTAAAGCACGCGTCCTGCTCGGAAAAGTTGAAGTAATAGCGAAGCAGGCGGCCCTGACCGTTGCGTCCTTGCCGTATTTTGACCTGTGGCGGAAGCTTCTGGTCCTCGCCGGCCAGTCCGGCACGCGAAATCGCGTCTCGAACGATCTCGCGCTGCAGCGCGTCGGTGACGACCGTCGCTTCGTAGGTGAGGGTTCCGTCGCCGTAACGGTTACGGGTGATTACGGGAAAGCGCCAGGTGGTGTCGTCCAGCGAAGCGAGCACCTCGGCTGTATCGGGAAGCAGAAATTCGGCCCACACCGATGCCTTGTTCTCGCCGGCGGCGTGAAACGGATCGGGCGTCAGGGGAACGGGTTCGGCGAGACTGCTGAATTCCTGATAGTGGAAACCGGCCGCTTCGCGCAGAGGTCCCGGCGCCATCACATGGCGCACCGTGGAGTATTCGTCGGTGAATCCGCTCTTGAACGCCATCACCACGTGGCCGCCGGCCTTCACATATTCGGCGATCTGCCGCAGGACGGCATCGGACACGCTGTACAGAGGCGGGACCATGAGGAGCTTGTAGCGCGACACGTCGCCGTCGCCCGCCTGCACGAAGTCGGCTTCGACGTTCAGATCGTAAAGCGCATTCCACATCTGCGAAAGGACGGTCTGATAGTTGACGCGATCGCTGAAGGGCATGTAGGCGATGGCATTGGCGGAATCGGTACTGAACAGAATCGCGACCTTGATGTCCTTCTTCAAATTGACGAGCTGCGGGCCAAGGCGTTTGAGTTCCGCGGCGACGCCGGTCATCTCTTCGTACAGGCGGTTGGGCTCGAGGTCGTGCGAGAGGATCCCTTTCCAGTAGGTCTCCTGGCCGTAATGCAGCGACGACCAGTGCCAATACTCCACCATGTTGGCTCCGGCGGCGAGGTGGGCATAGACGACCTGCCGGAGCTGGCCCGGATAGGGTGGATATTGCGAGCGGGAATCCCATCCTATGGATTGCGCGTTAGTCTCGGTGACTAGGTAATTGGTGTGCTTCAGTGAACGGCCCACGTCGCCGCTAAACCAGATTCCCCGGCCCTCAAGGCGTTTCTGAGTGCTGAAGTAGGGGTTCTCGGCGGCCACGTCGAGGTGTTTCGCGATCGCCCATTGATCGAGATTCGTATGGGCGCCGCCGCTGAAGTCCTGGGTAATGAACTGGTCGGGGCGCTTGTACTCATTGACGATCCTGGCCTGCCACGCGAGATAATCGGTTACGATATCGTGCTGGAAATTCTCCCATTCCAGCTTGTATCCGGGGTTCAGGATTCCGTCGCGAGGCGGCAAGTCTTGCCAAGTGTCGACTAACTGCCCCCAGTAACTCAGACCCCAGATGCGATTGATGGTGGCGGGCGAGTGATATTTCCGCTGGAGCCGGGCGAGGAATTTGGCGGTGGCGTACGGCGTCGCGACGCCGGTGGGAGCGGTTTCGTTATCGATCTGGTAGCCGATTACCGCCGGGTGGTCTTTGAAATGGCCGACGATCGCGCGGATGACGCGCTCGGCCTTTTCGAGGAAGTAAGGGTTCAGGAAATCGTAATTCTGGCGAGGACCGTAGGCGCCGGGCGCGGACGAGGGCGGGTACGACGGATAGTATGGGTCCGAAAGGGTGGGCGCCGTGCCGGCATGGGTCACTAAGATTTCGGGGTGTTCTTTGTACAGCCAGGTTGGAATGGAGTAAGTGGGGGTGCCGAGGATGACGTGAATCCCGGCCTGATGGAGCCGGTTGAGCGCGCGCTCCATCCAGGCAAACTGAAACTCGCCGTCGCGAGGCTCCCAACTGCTCCAAGTGGACTCGCCCATCCGAACCACGTTGATGCCGGCCTTCTGCATCAGGGCCACGTCCTTCTCCAGCCGTTCTTCCGGCATGTACTCCGGATAGTACGCGACGCCGTAGAGGATGGTCTCCATCTTGTCGGGCGCGAAGGCGGCGCTTTTCACATCGGCGGCATGGGCGGCCGCGGCCGCGAGGGCTGACGATACGATCACAACTTGAAAAACGTTCATAACAGCATCCTTCGTCTAAACAACCTCAATTCGGGTATCGGGCAGCGACGCCAGGGCGGCTAACGTCGAGGTCGAGTGACGCATTGCCATGCGCGGGACCGAGATAGTGTTTCAGCGTCAGGCCCAGATCGGCGGACCGCGCGAAGCCATCCCATTGGCGGACGACTTCGCCGGCGGGTGAAACGAGCAGGAGTGCCGGCACTTTGCCGAATCCCGCGCCGCTGGTGGCCGCGCGTTCCGCGGAGCGGACCGCGCCGAAGTTCCAGTCGTATGGCAGATTCGGTACGCCCTCATGGATCACGGCAGCATCCAGCCCGCAATCATGGTACTGCGCGAGCGCGGTCTGGACGAAAACGAGTTGGGAGCGCGCTTCCGGTTCGGCTTTGCCCGCGAAGAGCAGCAGTGTCCATTTTCCGCTGCCGTACGGCACGCCGGCCGGCGCTTTCCGGCCGGTGGACGGCGGCGCGGGCGATGAAACGGCCCCGAAGCCGGCCAGGGTCTTGAGTGGACTGAGGAGCCAATCGAGACCGGGGTTGGCAAACCCGTCCGCCGGCGAAATTTCAGTCCATTGGTCGAACGCAGTGAACTCCCGGTTTCCGTACGACCATTTCGCCGCTTGGCGGCCGGGGCGCCAGTAGAGATTGCGCTCGAATTTCACCGGCGGCGCGGAGCGGACGAGGCTGGGGACGTAAGAGACGAGCAGGTTATCGGAGACGATGTTTGGCCGTGTGCCGCTGAATTCGGTGTTGGACATCTGCAGCGCGGGCCCATCGATGGGCGGATTCCAAATGACGGTGTTGTGCTCGATCAGCACGCCATCGAGGGAACCGCCATCCCAGGTGGCCGTGAACAGGTCTCCCTGACGCCGCGCCAGCTTCGGACTGCGTGCGTTGTTCACGCAGACGTTGTACCGCAGCACGCCGTTGGTGGTGGCGCGCTTACCGGCGCCGAAGATGGCGGCGCAGTATCCCTGCGCGTCATGGGCGTAGTTGAACTGGACTGTGTTGTCGTCATTGCCCCAGTCGATGTCGTAGACTCCGCCGTCGACTCCGGGCGAATCGATCCAGAAGCCCTCGGTGTCCTCGACGATGCAGTTGCGGCAGGTCCACGTCCAGATTCCATTGGGCGTGCCGATGGTCTCGCGCTCCTGAAGGCCGGTGCGCCACGCGGCGCTCTTCTCGATCCGGCCGTTCTCGGCGGCGAAAAGAACGATGCCGTCGCCATCCACGTCGTGAACGATCGAATTGCGGACTACGATGTTGCGGGCGCGGGTGTCCGATCCACTGACGTAGATGCCGGCCCACTGCGAGGTGCGATAGGCGGTGACGCCGTCGACGAGGATGTCTTCCAGGGTGATGCCTTTCGCGGCGGCGATGACAACCAGGCCGGAGGCTTTCTGTTTCGGCGTTCCACCGACATCGTGCACCACCAGGTCGCGCAGAACGAAGTGCCGCAGCACGAGAGAGCCCGGGGTTGCGCCGATGAACACGCCGTACGGATTGCCACCCGTGGTCTCGAGGTTTTCGATCTCCCAATACTGCTGGTTCAGGAGTTTTACCGCCGCCTCGGCGGCTCCCGCTTCGATGACGGGCAGTAGTCCCTCACCATAGGCGCCGATGCGGATGGGGCGGCCATCTTCGCCCGAGCCTTTCGGGACGAGCGAGCCGGCACAGCGGGAGCCGCGGCGGAGGAGGATCGAATCGCCGGGCGCGAATGTGGCCGCCGAGATTTTTTCCAGGCTCTTCCACGCGGCCGATTGCGAGGCGCCGGATGCGGTATCGGAACCGGATGCGCAATCGACGTAGTAGGTCGCCGCGGGCGCGGAGTTCGCCAGGAGGAACAGCGCGAAGAGTGCGGTCACGGGAGATCCCGCGTGCCCGCACCGG
>DAISJI010000062.1:0-5244 GCA_036821585.1 Terriglobales bacterium | reverse complement strand
GGGTCCGCTTGAAGGATTCCTTACCAGCCCAACCGGAGCCCAAGCTGCATATTGCGCGGGCTGCCGCTCATGCCGGTGATATCCCCGAAGTTGCTGGTGTTGCCCAGGCTGGTGTTCGGGTTGGCGAAATGATGCCGGTTGAGAACGTTCAGCATCTCGGCGCGGAACTGCAGGCTGGCACGCTCCTTGAAGCGCCAGTACTTCAGCAGCCCGGCGTCCTCGTTGGACCAGCCCGGCCCGCGCAGCGCGTCATAGCGGCGCTGCCCGTTGCCGAGCAGGTGGTTCACGGGATTCGAGAACGCCGACGGGTTGAACCACAGGTTGGCCGTCGAATTCTGCACCCCGGGATTGAACCCGGAGGGGTTGAACGTACCCGCCAGGCTTGCGCTGCGGTTCCAGTCCGCGTACACCGCTCCTTCCCAACCCGGATACCAGACGTTGGGCGAAATCGCCAGCGGGTTGCCGGTGTTGTAGTGGAACAGGCAGCTGATCTCCCAGCCGCCCAGGATGGCATTCGCCCAAGCCGGCGCCGACTTGAGGAACGGCCGCCCATGGCCCACCGGAAGCTGATATTGCAGATACCCCTTCACGATGTGGGTCTGGTCGTAGGACAGCGGGATGTTCGCCTCGGCTCCCAGGTTCCGCATGTCCTGGACGCCGGCGGTGTTGTCCCAAGTCTCGTCGAACGCCGTGTCCACATCGCCGCGCGCCTTGGAGTAAATGTACGAGAACTGCCCCACCAGCCCGTGCGACATGCGCTTGGTTAACTGCACCTGCAACGAATCGTAGCGCGAGACGCCGGTGTTGGTGCCCACCGAGTAGATCGGCCCCCACGTCTGCCCCGCCACCTGCGGGAACGGCTGAATCGCCATGCCGGCGTAGGCGCTGAATCCCGCGTAGGGATACGGCACGCCTGCCGCGGCGGCGCTCGGGGCGTCATAGATCCACGCCGTCGGATTCACCGTGGGATCCTGGTAGGTCGCCGCCAGCGGCTGGTTGCGATATAGGCCGCCGAGATGCAGGCGCCGCCCCAGATTGCCCATGTACGTCACTTCGCCTACCAGGTCCTTGGCGAGTTCGTACTCGAAGCTGACGTTGTACTGGTGGGTGTAGCCCTGGAACAGGCTGTTCGGGTTCACCGTCACCACGCCCCAAGGCAGCGCGTTGGGATCCTTGGTGGGCGCCTTGTACTGGTCGGGGTAGCCGTTGTCCCAGTTGAAGCGCGCCACGTTACCGGACGCAGCCAGAGTATTGGTCCCCTGGTAGCCGGGCGCGAAACCGTAGGGCACGCCGGACCAGTAGTTGATCCCCTCCGGCGAGTAGAAGATGCCGTACCCGCCGCGGATGACCGCGTGGTTGGTCAGGTGGTAGGCCACGCCGATGCGTGGCGCGAACTCCTTCCAATCCTTGTTCCGTTCGAAGGAATCGCCCGGGCTCTTCAGGAATTCGAGAGCGCCCGGCAGGTTGTACTGGGTGTTGGTGAGGGTGAGGTTGAAGTTCCCCCAGTGTCCGTACTTCTCGTGGAACGGCTGCGCCTGCTCCCACCGCACCCCGAGGTTTACGGTCAGCCGGCTGGTCACCTTGATATCGTCCTGGAAATACGACTCGACGTAGCCGCGGCGCCCGTAGAGGTCGAACGGCACCCCTTTGCTGGCGCTGTCGACCGCGCCCAGCAGGAAGCTGGCGAAACCGAAGCCCACCTGGTTGGCCCAGGTTGCCCCCGGAATTCCGGTGGTGGCGTTGGAGAAACCAAAGGTCAGCGTGTCCAGCCCGGCGTGGCCGTTAATCTGCTGTTTCCACAGCTGGATGCCCGCCTTCATCATATGGTGCCCTTTCACCCACATCAGGGAATCGCCCACGATGTACGAGTTTCCGACGTAGTATCCGCTGGAGTTGTAGCCGATCCCCGTTTCGCCCACCCCGTTGACCGCGCTCCCGAAACCGATGGTCGGGAACAAATCGGCGCTGGTCGAGTTTTGCAACCCCAACGTCTTATTCCAGCCGTTGCCGGCCTGTTCCGAAATGCTGGGATTCCGGTAGCGGTTGTAGGCTGCCGAGAACGTGTTCACCAACCGCGGGGAGATGGTCCAGTTGTCGCTGAAGTGGATCTGCCGCCCGGTGACCTGCTGGAATCGCGCTTTGGCGAACGGGCCGCCGGTCGGATCGGCCGGGTTCCATACCCCGCCCTGGTCCGCCAGGATGCGCGGACGCTGGCTCCACGTGAACGAGCCGCTCGCCTTGTTGCGATCCGAAAAAGCGTGATCGCCCTTGACCGTGAACTGCGTCTGGTGAAACCACGGATTGTTGGCATTCGTGATGGCAGAGTTATTGGTCAACCGGCCCGCGATCATGGGCTGATACTGCGCGCGATAGATGTCCACGATCTTCTTCGATATGTTGCTGAACCGGTTCTGCGGGACGATATTGCCCACAAACGGGTCCGATACCCAGGCGCCGTTCACCTGCCGCAGGGTCGCCGGGTCAAAAATCTGACCCTGGATGACGTCGCGCCCCAGCGCATCCTTGCCGAGCGACTTTCCGGTCAGCAACTGGCTGAAGTCGCCGTTCAGGAAGGCCGGAACCGGCACCGTAGCGCCGTAGCTCTGGCTAAGCGCGTAGTTGGACATGGTGTACTTCTCGAAGGAGCCGAACACAAAGGTGCGGTTCTTGCCGTTGTAGACCTTGGGCAGAACCACCGGTCCGCCGAGGCTGACGCCCCCGAGGAACTGCCGGTCGGGCGCCCGCTGGTACAGCGGGTTGTTCGGAGACTGGCTGAGGCTCCAGTTGTTCATCCAGCTATTCGCGTCCAGCGCCTCGTTGCGCAGGTAGTAGAACGCGCTGCCGTGCAGCTCATTGGTTCCGGACTTCAGGGCGAAGTTGAAAATGCCGCCCGCGGAATGCCCGTATTCCGCCGACATGCCGCTGGTCTGCACGCTGAATTCCTGCACCGCCTCCATCGGCGGGCTGGATTCGCCGACGTGGCCCTGGATTTGCGAGGTGGCCGAAATCCCATCGATCAGCACATCCTTGCTGAACGCCGCGCCGCCCGCGATATAAGAGGTCCAGTTGTTGCCCTCCACCGCCGGCGTGAGGGCATACGCGAAGCTCTCCATGGCGCGGCCGCCGGCGAAGGAAAGCGGCAGGTCCTTGATGGCTTCGCTCTGCACGGTGGTGGAAATCTGGGCCGTGTCCACCTTCAACAGGGACGACTCCGCGTTGACGGTGATACTCTCCTGCACCTGCCCCGGCTCCAGGGTTACGTCCAGCCGCAAAGTCTGCCCGACCGACACGGTCATACCGGACCCGTGGTACGTCTTGAAGCCGGCACTGGTGATCCTGATTTCGTATCTGCCGAAAGGGACGTTGGAAAGAGTATACAGCCCCACGTCGTTCGCAGTGGCGCGGGTGACGACCTGGGTGTCGACGTTGGTGAGCACGATCTCTGCGTTAGGAATGGCGGCGCCGCTCGAATCGAGGACCGCCCCGCTGATCGTCCCGCGATCGGACTGCGCTGATGCCGTGATGGCACACCACAACAGCGCGGCCACTATCAGACAATAACCTGCGATTATCCTTTTCATATTTACCTCTGTTGGAGCTTCACCCCTGAAGACTCCGGTCTTACTCAAACATGGCTGCTAGGGAAGAACACTCCTGAAGCGACGAGCATAATCCTTTTCGCGGCCGATGTATGCGCTACAGCCGTTATCACACTGTTAAAATTCGCTGCAGACCGCACGGCGGAGCGCCCCGGCGCCGTTGGGGAAAGCAGCGGAAATGGGAGGGTGGAAAACCCGGCTTGAGTTTGCAACTACTTAGACAATCCAGACGCAACCGGCGAGCACGCGCTGGAGCGGTTCCGATAACGCCCGATAACGCCTGATAACCGCGCGATAACCGTTAATTTTCGCTACAATGGTGGCCGGTCAGGCGTAAAAGTGTCGAAAACCGTCCACGATGGGCCGACCGGCGGCATCTCCCGTTACGAGGTGCGCGACCAGCTAAAGCGTGTCTTGCTTAGCCGGCACTTCGTGAAGGCCAGGAAGAAGAGCCGCTTCCTGGAATTCATGTGCGAGCAGGCGCTGTCGGGAAAAGCCGGCGAAGTGAACGAGTACACCATCGGCTCCGACATCTACGAGCGGGGCGCGGCGTTCAATCCGCAAGAGGATTCGATTGTCCGGGTGCAGGCTCACGAAATCCGCAAATCGCTGGTTGCGTATTACGAGGAGAAAGGTCGCGAAGACCGTTTGTGGATCGATCTACCGCCGGGCGGGTACGTCCCGGTGTTCAGGCGGATCAATGATGAGGCGACGGCAACGGAGCCGGAGAGTCGGCCAACTCGAGCGCGGTTTCGCCGGCCGGTCCCGGCTTTGCTCGCCGGTATCGCGGTTTGTGGCGCTCTGGCAGGCGGGTGGCTTTTGCGCGATCTGGTTGGAAGAAGGAGCAGTGCCGTGCCGCCGCGGCTTCCGGAGGGTCTCGCCTGGTTTTGGCATCCGTTCGTCCCGCCCGCACCGCCTCCGCTGGTGGTGCTCCCGGTGCATCCGCTCTTGCGCGCGGCACATGGCGGGGACAGTCCGGCGATCTGGGAACGCGGCCACGTGATACCGAAGGACGAGCTTCCGGAGTTTCGCGACACCATCCACTTTCGGGAGCTGCCGGAGTTCCGGTTCGTGCCCAGCACCACCGATTTCACGGCGGTGGGCGAGGCCCTGGGGCTGCTGAATCTTTCGGAACTGCTCGCCGGCGCCGGCCAGAAGATCCGTGCCAACGCCGGAAGGCTGGTGGACTACGAGGCCGTCAAGAGCGGGAATACGATCCTGCTGGGAGGCAATCAGTCGTGGAGCGGCCGCATCTTCCTGTATTCGGCGGGGTTCGAGCTTCACAACGGCGTGATCTCAAATAAGCAGCCGCTGGCGGGCGAGCAAGCCGTGTACCGGCCAGAATTCGACGCAGTTACCGGCAACCTGAGTCGTGATTACGCTTTGGTGCTGATGCTGCCGAACGAGCGGCGGGATCAGCGCGTGCTGCTGATTTACGGCATTTACACGCAGGGGTCGCAGGCCGCCATCGAGTACGTGACGAACACGGAGCGGATGCTGGAGCTGCGGAGGGTATTGGTGGAGCGGTCGGCGGACGGCAAGTCCATCCCCAAGTACTTTCAGGTGCTCCTGAGCACTACCGTGGAGAGTTACGTGCCGGGCAGGGTCTCGCTGGTCGGCACTCGCATCATTCCCGAATAGGCGG
>DAISJI010000061.1:7810-11270 GCA_036821585.1 Terriglobales bacterium | reverse complement strand
AATCCTATTCGCAAGAACTGGTCCATTCCGAACTGCGTCCCGGGGACGAGCAGCATGTCCTTGCGTTTGCGCAGTTCTTCGACGAGAACATCGGCGCTCCAGGGACGGTTGTAGCCGAGCCAGGCGATTCCTCCGGCCTGCGGTGGGACGTGCCGAAACAGGTCGTCTTGTGCGTTGATCCACGGTTTGACGATGGCGTAGTTCTCGCGCAGGATGTGGCGGGTGCGCTCAAGAATCCACTGGCGCTTCCCTGCTTCCAGCGCGATCGTTGCCAGCTTGTCCGTGAGCATTGAGATCGCGATGCTGGTGTAATCGTGTACGCCCCAGAGCCTGTCCACCACGTCGGCAGGGCCAACAATCCACCCAGTGCGCAAGCCGGGCAGCGAATACGCCTTGGACAATCCTGCAGTACATAGCACGCGCTCGTACTTTCCCCACATCGTCGGAGTCAGATTGCCCTCGAATTCGGCGCCGCGATACACCTCGTCCGAGAGCACCCACGCTCCTACTTCGGCCGCGCGCTCGCAGACTGCATCCATCGCGTCCTTTGACATCACCGCGCCGGTGGGATTGTTCGGGTTACAGACCGCCACCAGCTTGGTGCGCGAGGTGATCGCCTGGCGCACTTCCGATGCATCCACTTGCCAGCCGGAGGCTTCGCGCAGCCACAGCGGCGTGACCGTCGCGCCGATGGACTCGGCAACCCCGGAAATCTGCATGTAATTGGGCTGCATGAAGACAACGTCGTCGCCAGGCTCAACCAGTCCCCAGATGGCGACGAAGTTCGCTTCGCTGCAGCCGGAAGTCATCAGCACGTTTTGCGCCGTCGCGCCGGGATAAAGCTCAGTCACGCGCGCGCGCAACGCTTCGCTGCCGTTGGTCTGCGGATAGCCAAGAGGTTGGCGCAAAATGCGCTGCAACTCCGACGGGTCCGTCACCAGTTCTTCGACGGTCAGCGGGTGCACGCCGCTCTCCGACAGGTTGATTCCGACCTGGTTCTCCCAGATCGACTGCCAGCGCTCGAGGGTGAAGGGCTTGATTTTCATGAGTGCTCTCAGTTCGAGAGTGTATTTCGGTATATCGGTACTTCGGTATGGATGACGCTCAGCAACTTTTTCCCTTTGAACATACCGAGATACCGATATACCGATTTACCTCTTTCTCTTCCACCACAAAAATCCCGGCAGCCCGATGGCCATCAGTCCCAGGCACGAAACCGCCTCAAATGGGCGCTGGATGATGGTGTTCACGATCCAGCCTCCGATGAGCAGGACGTACAGCGCCGGGACCCAAGGATAACCCGCGCAGCGATAGGGCCGCGGATGGTCCGGCTGCTTGCGCCGCAGCACAAACACGGCGATCACGGTCGCGACATACGACAGCACCATCCCGAACACGGTGTAGGTGAAGAGCTGGTCGTAGGTCCCGCTGACGGCGAAGACGCAGGCCAAGACCCCCTGTGCGACCAGCGCGAAGGCCGGAGTGCGGTAGCGCGGATGGACTTCGCCCATGCGGCGGAAGAATGCGCCGTCGTGGGCCATCGCGTACACCACGCGCGCCCCCGCCAGCGTGTTGCTGCAGGCCGCGCCCAGGCAGGCAATGGCGATGATGGCCGACATCCAGGTGGCAGCCGAGGCGGAAAACAACGTTTGTGCCGCCGCCTGTCCGACCGTGTCCTGCCTGGCGATTTCGCTGGTCGGCAACGCGAACAGGTAAACGGCATTGATGAGCACGTAGAGCGCGACCACGGCGCCCAGGCCGAGGATGAGCGAGCGCGGGATGTTGCGTCCGGGATCGCGGATTTCACCCGCGGCCCAGGAGACGTACACCCATCCGTCGTAGCACCAGAACACGGCAATGAAGGCGACGCCTACGGCTGACATCAACGGGTATATTCCGCCGCTCAGTGACTCGCGAATGGCGACGGGATGGAAGTGCGCAAACGAACCTTTGCCGATGAGAAAGCCCAGGACGACGAACACGGCCATGGCGAGGTACTTCAGCCACGTGGCGACGTTCTGGAAGTGCGCCGCGCGCTTTACGCCAACGACGTTGATTGCCGTCAGCGCAACGATTGCCGTCAGTGCAACCAGGTCGCCACGGGTCAGGTGCCACGCCGTCGAAACGAAGTGGCCGGACTTCCAAGTGAATCCCGCAGTGGTCCAGACCGCTTCGCGAAAGCCGAAGGGCACCACTTGGCCGAAGTATTCGGCGAAACCGACGGTGAGGGTCGCGATCCCGCCGGTCGAGCCGGCAACGAACATCAGCCAGCCGTAGAGGAACGCGGCGACATCGCCGAACGCTTCGCGCAGGTACACATACTGGCCGCCCGCTTCCGGATACATCGCGCCCAGCTCGGCGAACGCCAGCGCCGCCATATAGCAGACCGCGCCGCCTGCGACCCATATTCCAAGGAACAGAAGCGGGCTGGGCAGGGCGGCCGCAACCGTGTTCGAAGTGATGAAGATGCCGCTGCCGATGATGCCGCCGACTACGAGGAGCACGGCGTCGGTAAGCGAAAGTTCGCGCGCGAGGGTCGGCGCCGTCCTGGTTTCCGAGATGGCCGAGACCGCCGACGGCATATTCCGAATCACCCCGAATCACGGATAATGCGCCGGGAGCTTACCACGGATGAATCCCATGCAGGCGGCCAGCACAGGCGTGGAGCGCGCAGCCGTAAGGCAAGTCAGCCGCTGATGAACGCGGATCAACGCGGATTAAGAACTACATCACCGGAGGCGCCGTGATTCCCATTACACCCAGAACGTGAATCAGTTCGCGGCGGACCACCGCGGCGGTGGCGAGCAGGAACTTCTTACGGCCCTCGTCGGATTCGGTGAGGATATGGTGCCGGTGATAGAAGTTGTTGAAGAGCTGCGCCAGGTAGAAAACATGTTTCGCCGCATGAGCCGGCTCGGCGGTAGCGATGCACTGCTCGATCACGTTACTGGTCTTCGCAGCCGCCAGCCAGAGCTCCCAGATCTCGTTTCCCTGATCGCCCGACAAGAACTGCGATAAGTCGTCAGTCGTCAGTCGTCGGTCGTCAAGGAACGTCTCGGCATCAAGCCCTGCTTTACGAAAAATATTTGTCGCGCGGACGACCGCGTATTGAGCGTAGGGGCCGGTTTCTCCCTCGAAACTGAGCGCCTCTTTGAAATCGAAGGCGATCACCGTGGGCTTGGTGAACTTGAGCATGAAGTAGCGCAAGGCGCCGACGGCGATTCGCTCGGCGATCTCGCGGCGCTCCGTTTCGCTCAATTCCTGGTGGCGCGCGTCTACCTCTTTTTTCGCCGACGCGATGAGCTGGTCGAGCAGGTCGTCCGCTTTGACACCGAAGCCCTTCCGGCCGCTGACCTCGATGTACGACTTGCCCCAATCGTCCTCGTTGAGCTGGTACCCAAGTTCGGCGGCGCAGCGCGGCGTGAGCGCGACCATCTCGTAGCTGAAGTGCGTATAGTGC
>DAISJI010000061.1:4420-7710 GCA_036821585.1 Terriglobales bacterium | reverse complement strand
GTCTTGCGCGGGTCGGGAACGTAGGCGGGGCGCTTCATCACCCAGCAGCCGGCTTTGCGTCCCGTCGCCTCACGATACAAAATGCCGGCCTTCTCCAGTTGCTGGCGCGCGGCTTCCCAGAAGTGAAGGCGGATGATGTCGCTCTCCTGCGGGAGCAGGTCGTACTCGATGTCGAGGCGGTCCATGGTCTGGAGGTGGCGCTTCAAGACGGCGGTGGAGATCAGCTCGGCGATTTCGGCAATGTCGTTGTTGCCGGCTTCGAGCTGGTGCAGCGTGTCGAGCCGGTGCTGCTTGTTCGCCTCGCTTTCCTGGTACCACTGCGAGGCGCGCGCATAGACGTCCCAACAGAGGTAGTCGAAGCGCGACTGGCGCGAAAGTTCGCGAATTTCTTCTTTCGACTTTTTCTCTACGTGAACAAAACCGACGACTACATCGGCGACCTGGACACCGGTGTTGTCGATGTAGTTCTGCACGTCCACTTCGCGCCCTCGCGAACGCAGCAAACGGACAAAAGTGTCACCCAGAATGGCGTTGCGCAGGTGCCCGATATGTGCTGCTTTGTTAGGGTTTATGGAGGAATGTTCAACGATTACTTTACCCTTCCCACCCTCCGCCAAACCCGGGCGGAAGGGTGGGCCACCCGATTCGTTTGAGGCCAGAATTGCCGCCGCCTCGCCGCGTTTCAGGCGGGCATTGATGTAGCCC
The DNA here is from genome assembly GCA_036821585.1 of Terriglobales bacterium. GTDB lineage: Bacteria > Acidobacteriota > Terriglobia > Terriglobales > Acidobacteriaceae > DAISJI01. The sequence continues at coordinate 7,005 of DAISJI010000061.1, read as the reverse complement.
GCGCCGGCAACTTCGAATTTGTCGAAACCGGGAACGTCGCCGATTCCCGCGACGATCTCCTCGGCGATCTTGCGCGGCGCTTTGCGCAGTTTGCGGGCAAGCTCAAAGGCGAGAGGCAGCGCGTACTCGCCCAACTCCACCTTGGGCGGCTGCTCGATGACGATGTTGGCCAGGTCAACGTCGTACTGGCGGCGTAGAAAATCGCGGACGCGCTCGGCCAACTGCTGCTGAAAAGTGCGATACAAGCGGCTGGAATCCTCGGAATCGATTGAATAGAAATTCGATTATAGCAACCGCTCCTCGCGCAATAGTTTGACGCTACCCACGGGCTTTCCTATGATGAGAGATTCCACTCCAGTCGTCGTGTTCTCTTGCGGCCTGGCACCGAACCTATGAGCAAGTTCTACATCACGACGCCGATCTACTACGTCAATGCCCGGCCGCACATTGGGCACGCCTACACCACCATCGTTTGCGACGCGATTGCGCGCCGCCAGCGCATGCTGGGCGTGGACACATTTTTCCTGACCGGCACCGACGAACACGGCGTGAACGTGGAACGCGCGGCCCGGGCCGAAGGAAAAGACCCGAAAGCATGGTGCGACGAGGTCGCCGCCACCTTCCGCGCGACCGCCGATAATGTCCGCGCCAGCTACGACAAGTTCATCCGCACCACCGATCCCGAGCACAAGCGCGGTGTGCAGGAACTGTTCCGCCGCCTGCGCGACCGCGGATACATCTATAAGGGGTCGTACACCGGACAGTACTGCGTCTTCGACAACCTGTACGTGGATTCCGCGGGGGCGGGCGAGCCGTGCCCGCTGTGCAACCGCCCGACCGAGACGGTCAACGAAGAGAATTATTTCTTCAAGCTCTCGGCCTTCGAAGACAAGCTGCTGCAGTACTACCAGCAGAATCCGGAGTTCATCCGGCCGGAGACGCGGCGGAATGAAGTGGCGTCGTTCGTGCGCGGCGGGCTGCGCGACCTGTCGATCAGCCGCAGCACCTTCAAGTGGGGCATCCCGGTACCGGACGATCCTGAGCACGTGATCTACGTCTGGCTCGACGCGCTTTCGAATTACATCAGCGCGATTGGGTTCGGTTCGCCGGACGAAAAAGAGCAGAAGCAATTCGAACACTACTGGCCCGCTGACGTGCACATGATCGGCAAGGAAATCGTGCGCTTCCACTGCGTCTACTGGCCGGCGTTCCTGATGGCCGCCGGGCTGCCGCTGCCCAAGTCGATCGTGGCGCACGGATGGCTGCTGTTCGAGCAGGACAAGATGTCGAAATCGCGCGGCAACATCGTGCGCGCGGAAACCATCATCGACGTGCTCGGGGTGGACGCGCTGCGCTATTTCCTGCTCCGTGAAGTGGTGTTCGGACACGACGGATCGTTCTCGTTCGACGCGCTCTTGCAGCGCTTCAATTCCGACCTGGCCAACGATTACGGAAACCTTGCCAGCCGCACGCTGAGCATGATCCAGCGCTATTTCAAGAGCGAGGTGCCGTATTCGGCGGCGGCAGCGTCGCGCACCCCAGGCGACGAGGCGATCAAGAAGCTGGCGACGGAAACGATCGCACAGAGCGGCAAGCTGTTCGACGAGTTCCAGTTCTCGCGCGCGCTGGAGTGCGTGTGGGGACTGGTCGGCGCGGTCAACAAGTACATCGTGGAAAACGAGCCCTGGGCGGTCGCGGAGAAAACGGACGAGGAAAGCCGCGGACGCCTGGGGACCATCCTGTACACGGCCGCGGAGGCGCTGCGCATCGTGACCGCGCTGCTGCATCCGGTAATTCCGGATTCGAGTTCGCGCATCTGGCAGCAGCTTGCGCTGGGAGACATCGAGAAATGCAGGCTGGACCAACTCACCTGGGGACAGTTGCAGCTCGGGACCAAGCTGGGTACGGTCGAGCCGGTGTTTCCGCGAGGTGACAAGTCGTTGATCGAGCGCATGCAGGCCATCGAACTGGAGAACCGCGCGGAGAAGAAACCACCGGCGGCCGCGCAACCGCCGGCGCCAAAAGCGATGGAAAAGGCAGCAGGTATGAACAACGAACCACCGGCGGGCGCCGGAGCGCATCCGGGACAGCCCGCCACTCAATCCGCCGTGGGACCGAGCAGCGCCGCGCCTGCGCCAACCGGAGCAACGCAGCCGCCCTCCGCTCCTGCAAAACCGGTTTCCGACGCCAAGATCACCATCGACGACTTTGCCAAAATCGAGATGCGGGTGGGCACGGTGAAGACCGCCGAGAAGGTAAAGGGCGCCGACAGGCTGTTACGAATCGAAGTAGATATAGGCACCGAAATCCGGCAGGTGGTCGCCGGAATTGCCGAGGCATATGCGCCGGAGCAGCTTATCGGGAGAAAAGTTGCGATCGTCGCCAATCTGGCGCCGCGAAAGCTGCGCGGGCTGGAGTCGAACGGGATGATCCTGGCGGCATCGGTCGAGGGCGGGAAACCGGTGGTCGCAACCTTCGCCGAAGATGTGCCGGACGGCGCAAAACTGAAGTAATTGGCAATTTGTAATTTGAAAATTTGAAATTGGAGCGTGCCGGGAACACCGCGGTAGTCCGACTCGCTATTT
>DAISJI010000061.1:2882-4320 GCA_036821585.1 Terriglobales bacterium | reverse complement strand
CCCGCGCATTTACGCTAGTGTCGGCGTCCACCCTCATGAGGCGCGGCTGGTTGAAGAGCGGCATTACGCGATGCTTGAGTCGCTGGCTCGTCATCCCCGCGTAGTGGCAATCGGCGAAATCGGACTCGATTACCATTACGACCACTCTCCGCGCGACGTGCAGCGCTCTGTGTTTCTCCGCCAGTGCGAACTGGCTGCGGCGGCGCGACTGCCGATCATCATTCATTGCCGGCCGTCGGACAATTCGACGAATGCATGGGATGAGCTCCTGGAACTTTTGCGCGACGCTTGGGCTGGCCACGGTCTGGGCGGCGTACTGCACTGCTTCACAGGCACGCCCGAGCACGCGCGCGCGGCACTCGACCTGGGCTTCATGATCTCGTTCGCGGGAAACGTCACCTACCCCAAGGCAACCAGTATCCAGCAGACAGCGAAAGAAGTGCCGCTGGACCGAATGTTCATTGAGACGGATTCGCCGTACCTCGCGCCCGTTCCTCACCGTGGCAAGCGCAACGAGCCGGCGTACGTGACCGAGACCGCAAAGTTCGTTGCCAACCTGCGCGGCATCTCCGCCGAGGAGTTAGGCCTGGCGACGACGGAAAACTTCTATCGGTTCTTTGGAATTGAGAAATGAAGAATTAAGAATTAAGAATAAAAACGTTTATCGCACTTCATTCTTCATTCTTAAATTCTTAATTCCGCGGTACAGTCCCGCAATCCCGAACGTGTATGGCGTCCAAGTCACGTCGCTGAACCCGGCAGCGCGCATGCGGTCCATCATTTCCGCCGGTAAAGGAAATCGCGCGACCGAAGCCGGCAGGTACGCGTAAGGGCCGCGCACGCCGGAGATCATCGTCCCAACTTTCGGAAGCACGTGGCGAAAATAGAAGTGATAGAGCGCGCCGATGATGCCCTTGGGTTCGCCGAAATCGAGAATGCCCACTTCCCCGCCCAGACGCAGCACGCGCGCGATCTCATGCAGTCCAGCGTCGTAGTCGGCAAGATTGCGGAAGCCGAAGGCCGAGGTCACCAAATCAAAGTGCGCGTCGGGCAGCGGCAGTCGCAACGCGTCGGCTTCGAACCAGGCGAGCGGCTTCCCGGCTGACTTTTGGCCGGCGCGAACCAGCATGGCATGGGAGAAGTCGGCGCCATAGATTCGCGTAGGACCGGCTGAGGACAGCCGCTCCCACGCCGATTGTTTGAGTAGCGCGAACGCCATGTCGCCGGTGCCGCAGCAGAGGTCGAGAGCGCGGGCGTCGGGACGCTGAAGGATGTGACGAAAGGTGCGCGCGGCGCGCCGCCACCACAGGCGGTCCACGTTCATCGAGAGAACGTGGTTGGCGAGGTCGTAGCGGGGCGCGATGGTGCTGAACATCTCGCGCACGGCGGCAGCGGCGGATTCGCGGTCGCGCGCACCCTCGGGAGCCGCGCCAAGAAC
>DAISJI010000061.1:0-2782 GCA_036821585.1 Terriglobales bacterium | reverse complement strand
ACCGCCTGCACCACCGCGGCCTGCGGGACATCGTTCACAATCTCGACCCGGCCAATCTCCACCGGCAGCACGAAGTGCACCACGCCGTTGAGAGTTTTCTTGTCCGCGCCCAGGCGCTGCGCGATTTTCTTGCCCCGCGTTTCGACTCGTGGCAAGGGAGCGATGGCAAGCACGGCGGAGATGATCTTGCGTACAGTTTCGCTGTCCGCCTTGTGCATGGTGGCCGAGATCATCGACGCCGCCACCATTCCCCACGCGACGGCTTCACCGTGCAGGAAGTGTTTGTAACCGGTTTCCACTTCCAGCGCATGCCCGACGGTGTGGCCGAAATTCAGGATGCGGCGCAGATCGCCCTCGCGTTCGTCGGCGGCGACCACGTCGGCCTTCACGCGCACCGCCTCGGCAATCAGCCACTCCAGCGTCGCCGGGTCCTTCTGCAGAATGCGCTCGTGGTTCTGCTCGATGAAGTGAAAAATGTCGGGGCGGCGAATGATGCCGCACTTCAGCGCCTCGTACAGTCCGGCGCGAAACTCGCGGTCGGGCAGCGTGCTCAGCGCGGCGGGATCGATGAACACTGCGCGCGGCTGATGAAACGTGCCCAGCAGGTTCTTTCCCTCGCTCAGGTCCACGCCGGTCTTGCCGCCGATGGAGGCATCCACCTGCGCCAGCAACGTGGTCGGCACCTGCACCACGTCGATGCCGCGCATGTAGATCGAAGCTACGAATCCGGCGACGTCGCCCACCACGCCACCGCCCAGGGCAAGGATGGCCGATTTGCGGTCCACACCTTGGGATACCAGCTTCGACGCCAAGTCGCCGGCGGTGGAGAGCGTCTTGTGGCGCTCGCCGTCGGGCATGGTGATGAGCGCGTGCGGCAGTTTGGCTTTCGCGAGCGACTTCTTCACCGTCGCGCCGAACAGCCTGGACACTCGCGGCGAGGTGATGATGACGTAGCGGGTGCGCTCCGGCACCCGTTCGCGCAGCAGCGCCCCCAGCCGGCTGAGCAGGCCGGACTCGATCACCACGGCATATGGATGTGCTGGAACTTTGACTTCGACTACGGGCACGTTCCGATGATAACAAGCGGACCGGGGCTTAGGGCTTTAGGCATTGGGCTTTAGACTGTGCCGCGTTCCGCCCGTAAGTTACCTGACGCTCAAAGCCAAATGCCCGATGCCTCTCTCTTGAAATCGCAAGCCTGGGGCCCGTGCTCGTATAATGTCGCCACCATGAAAGCCTTGCGCGGGGAGGTGGATTTCATCGTCGTCGGCGCCGGCATAGCCGGACTGCGCGCGGCCATCGAACTGGCCGAAGCGGGCCGGGTGCTGGTGCTTGCCAAGAAAGAGGTCACCGAATCGGCGACCCAGTATGCGCAGGGCGGAATCGCCGCTGTCCTGAGCGACGAAGATGAAATCGGCTTGCACCTTCAGGACACGCTCAGCGCCGGCGACGGCCTATGCAACGTCGAGGCGGCGAAGACGCTGGTGGAAGAAGGTCCGCCGCGAATCGAGGAGTTGATCGCCTGGGGTACGGAGTTCGACCGCTCCGGCAGCAAGCTGACCTTCACCCGCGAGGGTGCGCACAGCCGCAACCGCGTCCTGCACGCCCACGGCGATTCCACCGGACGCGAGATTGGGCGTGCGCTCTACCTCAAAGCCGGCGCACTGAAAAACGTCAGAATCATGGAATTCGAGCTGGCGACCGGGCTGTGCGTGACGGATGGCGAAGTGCACGGCCTCACGGTGTTGAACGACAAGGGCGAGCGGCACGACCTGCATGCGGCGGCGGTCTTGCTGGCGACCGGAGGTTTGGGGCAGGTTTATCGCGAGACGACGAATCCCGCCGTGGCTACGGGCGATGGAGTCGCCATGGCGTTTCGCGCGGGCGCCGCGATCAGCGACATGGAGTTCATCCAGTTCCATCCCACGGCGCTGTACGTGAAGGACGCTCCGCGCTTCCTGCTCTCGGAGGCGCTGCGCGGCGAAGGCGCCGTGCTGCGCAACATGGAGATGGTGCGCTTCATGCCCAAGTATCACGACATGGCGGAGCTGGCGCCGCGTGACGTCGTGGCGCGGGCAATCGCGCACGAACTCGAGCTGGTGCACTCGCCCAACGCGGTCGTCTATCTGGACATGACGCACCTGCCGGCGAAGAAGATCCGCGAGCGCTTCCCGCGCATTTACGAGACCTGCCTGAAGTACAACGTGGACATCAGCGACGAGATGATTCCGGTGCGGCCGGCGGCACATTACGCGATGGGCGGCATCCGCACCGACCTGGACGGGCGGGCGAGTCTCAAAGGACTCTTCGCCGCGGGCGAGGCGGCGTGCACAGGTGTGCACGGGGCAAACCGGCTGGCCAGCAATTCCCTGCTCGAGGGCCTGGTATTCGGCGCGCGCGCCGGACGAGTGATGCGCGAATGTAAGCGCAAGGAAGGCCGCAAACCGGAGGAATCCGTAACCATGCAACCGACGTTTACTCCCGCCGCCGGACAGATCGCGCACGAGATCCGCGAGCTCACCTGGTGCGATTTGGGCATCGTGCGCAGCGCACAAGGCATGAAACACGCGCTTGCCGAGCTGAAAAAGCTGGGCGCATCGCTGCCCGCGCAGTGCAACCGCGCGGCCCGCGAGATCGCCAACATGCACTTGGTGGCGACTCTGATTGCGCGGTCGGCGATGGCGCGCGAGGAGAGCCGTGGCGCCCACTATCGTCTCGACTACCCGATGCACAACGACGCGAAGTTCGCGAAACACTCGATCGTCGAGGGCGAAAACATCCG
>DAISJI010000060.1:0-11274 GCA_036821585.1 Terriglobales bacterium | reverse complement strand
ACGGTGCGAATGATGAACTTGCGGTAGTCGGACTTCTTCATCCGCCCGTCCTCCCACACCACCATCGAGGCAACGGTCTCCGTGCCCTGGATGTGGGAAATGTCGAAACACTCGATGCGCTTGGGCGGATTGGGAAGGGTGAGCGCGTCCTGCACGGCCTTGGCGATGATCCGTGCATTGGGCTTCAGCACGCGGAAGCGCTGGTCGAACGACTGCTTGGCGTTGTCGCCGGCCAGGTCCAGCAGCGAACGCTTTTCGCCGCGCTGCGGAACGGCAATCTCGACGCGGTGATGGCAGGCTTCGGCCAGCAACTCGGAGAGGGAATCGCGGTCTTCGAATTCCACCGGCACGAATATCTCCGCCGGTGTGTGCTGCTGGCCGATGTAGATCTGCTTGAGGAGCGCGGAAAAGAATGCGCCGGGATCGAACTGAAGTTCCGAGTTCCGAGTGCCGAGTTCCGAGTGATCATCGCCCTTGCTCGGAACTCGGAACTCAGAACTCGGAACTTCCGGGATGTCTTCCCAGAAGAACTCGCGGCGGTCGAGCACGCGCCCGCCGCGCACGTGGAACAGGTTCACGGCCACCATGTGGTTCTCGTAGTGGTAGCCGAAAACGTCCGTGTCCGGACCCTCGGCGGCGGCGACGCGCTGCTTCTGATGCAACTGCTCGACCGTCGAAATCAGGTCGCGGTACTTGGCCGCCAGTTCGAACAGCTCCCGCTCCGCCGCGGCGTTCATGCGTTGCGTAAGCGACCGCGTCAACTCCGTCTGCTTGCCTTCCAGGAACATCCGTACGTCGCGCACCGCTTCGGCGTAAGTTTCGGGCGTCGTCAGGTTCTCGACGCACGGCCCCAGGCAGCGCCCGATGTAGTACTGCAAGCACGCGCGCGGGTGATAGCGACTCAGGTCAATCTTGCAGCTCGGGATCAGGAAATGCCGGTGGATGAGATCGACAATCCGGTACGCCAGCGAGGTCGGGAAGTGCGGTCCGTAGTAAACGCTGCCATCCTTCTTCAAACTCCTGGTGACGAACACGCGCGGAAAGCGTTCTCCCAGCGTGAGCTTTACGTAGGGGTAAGTCTTATCGTCACGGAGCAGGATGTTGAAGCGCGGCTGCTTCTCTTTGATCAGGTTGCTCTCGAGCGCCAGCGCCTCTTTTTCGTTATCGACGACGATGTACTCGACGTCCACCGCCTCGCGCAGCAGGCTTCCGGTCTTCGCGTCCTCGGATACGCCTTCGACGAAGTAGCTGCGCACACGCGCGCGCAGGCTGTTCGCCTTGCCGACGTAGATCACCTCCCCTGCGGCGTTCTTGTAGAGGTACACCCCGGGACGGGTGGGGAGGGAGCGGATTTTCTGCTGCAAATCCATGAAAGTTCCGAGTTTCGAGTTCCTGGTTCCGAGCTTCTGGCTGGGGAATGTCACCACAGCACTCGGAACTCAGAACTCGGAACTGTAAGTAAAAATTCTACGCCGCACCCCAGGATTGCCCGGCGGGCGTAAGTGCCGGCTTTGGTGAATTGCTCTAACTCATGCTCATTAGACGACTTAGCTCCGGCCCGCGACTCGCCCCGATTGGCACGAGCCGTGCTCTTTCAAAGGCGGGCCGCAACCGCGCCCGAAGGATCTGTTAAGAGGGCACCTTGCCCGTCAGAACATTAAGGAGTATCCCCCCTATGAACCGCATCGCTGTCGTCGCCCTGATGGTAGTTGGCACGCTCCCTTTCACGGTTGGTTGCGCGAGCAAGAAGTACGTACGCAATCAGACCCAGCCGGTCGTAAACAAGGTCAATGAGTTGGACGACCTCACGGCGAAGACCAGCACTGAAATCAGGGACACGGACTCGCGCGCACAGCGCGGCATCCAGTCAGTGCAGGCCAAGGCCGGTGAAGCCGACCAGAAGGCCGTCGCCGCCGGACAGTCCGCCAACCAGGCCCAGCAATTCGCGACGCAGGTTTCCGGCCGCGCCGACCAGCTCACCAATACCGTCGCCAACCTTGATAACTACAAGCCGGTGGCGGAGAGTTCGGTCCACTTCGGCTTCGATCAGTACAACCTGACCAGGAAGGCCAGGCAAGCGCTTGACCAACTGGCCGAGCAACTGCCGAATGCCCGGCACTACATCGTCGTGGTGGACGGCAGCACCGATTCCGTCGGCGGCTCGGACTATAACTACACGCTGAGCAAACGCCGCGCCGACGCCGTCATCAGCTACCTGGAATCGAAGAACGCGATCCCGGCGCACAAGATTTACGTGATCGGGCTGGGCAAGGACAAGCCGGCGGAGAGCAATAAAACCTCCAAGGGCCGTGCGGAAAACCGGCGCGTGGATGTACGCCTGATGACGAACATCGCCGACGAGAACGCGCAGACCGCGGCCAGCGCTCCCTCCGGCCAAGCGCTACAGCAGTAACGGAATACCAGCCCGGCTGAGGGCAGCCGGGTTACAACGCCTCTGGCGACTTTCCCCTCCCCCGGGAAGTACGCAAGCGGGTTGCTCAGGGATACCGGGCAGCCCGCTTTTTTGCGCACTGGCGCCGCTTTGCTACACTGAACCTGCGAGCGGGGTTGGTATATCGGTCGTGCCCAGGCTTCCCAAGCCTGTGAAATGGGTTCAACTCCCATACCCCGCTCCAAATAGCTCTCAGCTCTCAGCTTCTGTGTTCCAAGATTCTCGCAGAATGATTGGACGCGGATTCGCGCGCTCCGAATCCAGGATTTCACTGATCGCGGCTGGCTGACCTAGGGCTGTGGTTCGGCCGCTTCGCTCTTGCCCAGCCCGCGCACGGTCGCGTAAAGCACCGGGATGGCCACCAGCGTGATCAGCATCGAGACCGACAGGCCGCCGATCACGGCGATGGCGAGCGGCTTCTGCAATTCGGCGCCCGACCCGAGACCCAGCGCCAGCGGCATCAGTCCAAACAGGGTGCAGAGGGTGGTCATCAGGATCGGACGCAGGCGGATGCGTCCCGCCTGCACCAGCGCGTCGGTCACCGACATTTTTCCGTGCAAGCGCTCGAAGTAATCGAACAGGATGATCCCGTTCTTTACCACCAGGCCCACCATCAGGATGATCCCCATAAACGAAGATACGTTCAGCGGAGTGCCGGTGATGAGCAACAGCAGGAAGACGCCGATCAGAGACATTGGCGCTGCCGACATAATTACCAATGCCGGCAAAAACGCCCGGAACTGGATGACGAGCACGGTGAACACCGCCGCCAGCGCCAGCCCGAGCACGGAAAGCAACTCACGGAACGACGCCTGCTGCGCTTCGTACTGCCCGCCGATCTCCCACGTGTAGCCGACCGGCAGCTTGGAGTCGTTCATGAGTTTTTTCACGTCGACGATGGCGCTGCCCAGGTCGCGGTTCTCCAGGCGGGCGGTGAGCACAATCATCAACCGCTGGTTCTCGCGCAAGAGCGAGGCCTGTCCGCGGGCCTGCGTGATGCCGGCGATCGACTGCAAGGGCACGACCTGCTTGTTCGCCGCGACAATCGGGAACTGCCGGATGTTGCTCTCCTGGTAGCGAAACGCGTCGGGATAGCGGATGCGGATCGGGATCAGCCGGTCGCTCATGCGAAAGTCGGTGGCCGCATCGCCGAGCAGTCCGGCCTGCAACTGTTGCGAGACCTGGTCCACGGTCAATCCCACGTGCGCCGCCAGGCCCGGGTCCACATTGATAACCAGTTCGGGATTGCCGGCACGCGGGCCTTTGTAATCGACGATGCCGGGAATCTTCTCGATTTTCGGGCCCAGTTCGTCGGCGATCCGGTTCAACTCCTCGCTGCTGCTGCCGAAGATCTTGACCTCCACCGGTTCGGGCGAACCCTCCAGGTCGCCCAGCATGTCCTGCAGGATCTGGATGAACTCGATATCCACCCCCGCGATGCTGCCGGTGATTTGTTCGCGGAGGCCGCTCATGACCTCATCCACGCCACGCTTGCGCTGCGAGCGCGGCTTGAGTTTTACCAGGATGTCGCCTTTGTTCTGCTCGGTCGCGAACAATCCGAGCTCCGCTCCGGTGCGGCGCGAGAACGCGGACTTTTCCGGCACCTTTGCGACCATCGCTTCCATCTGCCGCACCAGGGTGTCGGTTTCGCTCAGCGACGTTCCCGGCGGCGTCAGGTAATCGAGCACGAAGCCGCCCTCGTCCATTTCCGGCAGAAAGCCGGTGCCGAGGTTCAGGTACGCAAAAACCGCAACCACGATCAGCGCCGCCGCCACCGCGCCCACAACCAATTTGCGCGCGAGCGCCCAACGGATGCCGCGTTCGTACACGCGGTTCACCGGCTCGATGAATCGGGTGGAAGAATCGCGGAAGCTGGAGTTCCCCAGCACATACTCCGCAAATAACGGCACGAAAGTCAGCGCATACAGAAGCGACAACAGCACGGAAGCGGTCAGCGTCATGGAGAGCGCGACGAAGAACTCACCGACTGCACCCTTCAGAAAACCGAGCGGAAGGAACACGACGACGGTCGTCAGCGTCGAGCCGATCACCGGTCCAATCAGTTCCTGCGTGCCTTTTTCCGCCGCGAATTCGACCGATGCGCCCGCGCCGACGTGACGGTAGATGTTCTCGACGATCACGACCGCATCATCGATCACCAGCCCGATGGCGACCGCCAGCCCGCCCAGCGACATCAGGTTGAGCGTCCCGCCGAGCAGTTTCACAAAGAAAAACGTCCCCAGCACGGTGAGCGGCAGGCTGATGGCGGCGACGATCGTGATCCGCCAATTGCGCAGGAAGACAAAGAGGATCACGACGGCCAACAGCGAGCCGATGATGATCGCATCGCGTACGCTGGCGATGGATTCCTGCACGAACTCCGCCAGGTCGTAAACGGTGGAGAGGTTGAGCGTCGACGGGATCAGGTTCTTGCCGTGGAACGCGATTTCCTTTGCCTGCTGCGAGACGCTGATGATGTTCCCGCCGAGCTGGCGCGTGACGTTGATAATGGCGGCGGGTTTGCCATTGCCCGTCACCAACTCGCGCCGGTCGGCGGTGCCCTCGCGGACGGTTGCAATATCGCGCAGCCGCACCGGGTTCGCCGGATCGCTGCTCACCACCGTGTTCTCGATCTCCTCGATGCTCTTGAACTGCGAGTTGGTGAGCACCAGGAACTGCTGGTAATTCGCGTCCAGCCGTCCCACGCTGACGACATTGTTGGTCGCCTTCAGGCGGTCGGCGATCTCCGGCATGCTCAGCCGCTGCGCCAGCGCCTTTTGCGGGTCGACGATCACCGATATTTCACGCGTGTCGGTCGCATCCACTTCCACGCGCGCGACTCCGGGCACGCGGGTGATCGCGGGACGCAGGTTGTACACCGCGAAATCGCGCAGGTCGGCGTCGGGGACGTTCCCGTTCAGCACCAGGCTGAGAATGGGCCATACAGTCGGGCTGAGCCGCTCGACCTCGATTTCCGTCTCCGCGGGAAGCGTGGCGCGCGCCTCGTTCACGCGCGCCTGGACAAGTTGCAGCGCCTGCTGCATGTCCGTGTTGTCGGCGAAGAAGACGGAGACTTCACTCCCGCCGCGAATCGTCCGCGAGCGCACCCGGCGCACGCCGAGCACGGTACCGACCTGCTCCTCGATCGGGCGCGTCACGGTCAGCAGCATCGTGTCCGGCGAGAGGTCGCCGGCGTGCACCAGCACCACGATGCGCGGGAAATTCAGCTCCGGATAAATGTTGCTGGGCAGGCGAAACATCGAGACCAGCCCGGCGATGGTCAGCGCCACCGTCAGCAGGAACACCGCGCGGCTATTGTCACGGCAGGCTCGGACGAGGTTCATTGCTTCACGTGTACCTTGGATTTTTCCGGTATTCCGTAGCCGCCAGTGACGATGACCGTGTCGCCCTCCTGCACGCCGGAGACGATCTCGGCCTTGTCCTTGGTCTGCACGCCGAGTTGCACCGCCACCTGCACGGCGTCCTCGCCGGTGACCTTGTACACATGCGGCTCTCCCGTGTCATCCGGATAGATCGCCTGCCGCGGCACCATCAATCGCGTGCCCGCCTGGTTCAGCGGCAAATCAACCGACAGGTATTGCCCGAGCTTGAGCTGGTGCTGCGCGTTTTCCACGCGAATGCGCACCGTACCGTTGTTCGTCGCCGGATCGACTGCCGGCAGCACCGATACGACCTTGGCCGCAAACTTCGTGCCCGGCGCCGCGTTGGTTTCGAAGGTGAACGCCTCGCCGGTCCGAATCTCCGGCAGGCGCGCCGCCGGAACGGTCCCCAGCAGTTCGAGTGCGTCGATGTTGGCGACCTCCACCACCGGCTGCGCGGCGGTGCCGTCCACCTGCTCGCCTACGCCGGCGAACCGCTTTACCACCGTGCCGTCAAATGGCGAGCGCACCACCGAACGCCCGACCTGCGCGCGTGCCGTCCTCAGCCCTGCTTCCGCGTTCGCCAACGCAGCGGTATTGACGGCGAGCTGCGTGCGCGCATCCTCGACTTCCTTCCGTGCCGAGATACCGCGTTGCAGCAGGGACTCTTCGCGCTGCGCCGCCAGCCGTGAGTTCTCCAAGTTCGCCCTTGCCTGCGCCACCGCCGCCTCGGCCTGGCGCTCCAGGTCGCGCAGCAGCGTGCTGTCCAGTTCGGCGAGCGACTGACCCGCCGTGACAGGGTCGCCTTCCACCACCAGCACGCGCGCTACGCGGCCGGGCACGAGCACCGCCACCTTTGCATCGCGGCCCGGAAGCGCCGCAAGATTGCCGTTGACGATGAGGTTGTCTGCGATGACGCCGCGCTCGACCTTGGTGACCGTAACGTCGGGCACCGTAGCGGTTTTCTTTTCTTCGTCGGGGTCGGCGTGCTTGCTGCAGGCCGCGAACGACAGCGCGACCAGCAACACGGTTGCGTTCAGAAGGCGCCGGTTAGTCAAGGGACGCTCCCACTACTTCCTCCAGGGCCGCGAACGCACTTTGCGCGGCGAACAGGCTATCGAGGTATGCCTTGCGTACGTCGTTCAACCGGCGTTGCGCGTCGATCAGCGTAAGCAGGTTCGTCTTTCCCGACCGGTAGCTGTCCTCTGCCATGAGTGCCAGTTTTTCGGTGAGCGGGACGATGTGCTGCGAGTACTGCTCCGCCTGGTGCAACTTCGCGACATAGTCGAAATAGGCCCCCGCCACCTGCGCCGATGCATTCGTCCGCTGCGACTCCAGCGTGAGCCGCAATAGCTCCAGCCGTGCATTCGAGAGCGCAATCTCGCCCTGCCCACGATAGAACAACGGCAGCGTAATTGAGATGCCGCCTTTGCCGCCGATGTTGAATTCGGGCGGGGAATTGAAGTCGGCGCCCGCGGAGAGGTCCAAATTCGGAATTCGCTGCGCTTTCGCCAACGCCAACCGCCGCTCTTCGGTCTTCAGGTCCTGCGTGGATTTCAGCAGGTCGGCATTCGACTGCAATGCTTGCGCGGTCACGGCGTCCAGCAGCGGCGCCGGCGGCACTTCGTCCAGTCTTCCTGCGGTCGCAACCGGTAAGTCAAGTCGTCGATTCAACAAGCCGGCCAGCAGCACGTCGGCCGAGCGCTGCGCCAGTGCTGTCGTTTCGTGATCGGCGGTGGCGCGCGCCAACTCGACGTCGGCCTGGATTACCTCCAGTTGCGCGATGCTCCCCGCCTCGTACCGTTGCTCCACCAAGTCACGCGTACGCGTCACGAGGCCGAGAGCCGCCTTGGACTGCTCCGTCTGGGCGCCGGCCGAGAGCGCGCGGAAGAAAGCTTCGCGCGCACGCCGGCGGATATTCCTGGCCAATACGGCGAGGTCGATCTCCACCGACCTCTGCTCCTCGCGCGCCACGGCGAGCCGCTTGGCGCGTTTGCCGCCGAGTTCAAGCGGGAGGTCGAGCGAAATGCCTTCGTGGGGCGTGTCGCGTGCTGCCGTGAAACTCACCGTCGGATTTGGAAGCTGTCCGGCAGTCGTGATTCCGGCGATGGCCAGCGCGCGCTGCTGGCGGGCGGCCCGCAATTCCAGATTGTTTGACTCGGCTGTCGCGAGCGCCGCCTTCAGGTCCAGCGCCGGCTGCTGCGCCACCGCGATAACGGGGCACAAGAGGGCCATCAACCACAACCGGTGGACACGGAAGATTCTCATGCGGTCTGCAAAGGGTCGGGTTACGAACTTCGATTCCGCGACTCGCGAGTATATTGCGCGCCTGAGATGCGCGTCTACCTGCTTTGCTGCATCGTACATGGTGTCCGGCAGAGTCAGCGTTTTTCTCGTACAATCCTCGCGCCACCATGTCCTCGATGAACGAGCTTGATGCAAAACCTGTGTCCCCGGAAGCGGCGGCGGAAGCCGCCCTCCACGAAACCGAGGAGAGGTATCGGTTTGTTACCGAAGCGCTGCCCATCTACGTGTGGTACGGCGCGCAGGGCGGATTCGAGTATTGCAATCAACGACTGCTCGAGTTCACCGGTCTTACGCTGGAGCAGATCCGCGCCGGCGAAAGCCTGAAGCTGATCCATCCCGACGACCTCGGGCGCGTGCTGGCCGCGGCCCGTCATTCTTTTGCCACCGGGGAAGAGTATTCGCAGGAGTACCGCATCCGCCGCCATGACGGCGCGTACCGCTGGCACCTCGCGCACAGCCGGCGTTTTGTGGACCATCGCGGGGAAGGCAAATGGCTTGGCGTGTCGATGGACCTCACCGATCGGCGTGAAGCCGAAGACGCGCTTCGCGCCGCCAACGAGCGCCTGTCGCTGGCATTGGAAACCGCGCGCATGGGCGTTTGGGAATGGGACGTGAAAAGCGGCAATGTGCGCTGGACCGACCAGGTCGCCCCCATCCACGGCCTGAAACTGGAGATGTTTAGCGGTACATTCGACGGCTGGATCAACACCATCCATCCCGACGATCGTGACCGCGCCCGGGAAGCGATCCAGCGCGTTGTACAGGAGGATGGTAATTACGAGGCTGAGTACCGCAAGGTCCATCCCGACGGAAGTATCCGTTGGACCTTCACCCGCGGCATTCTGTCCCGCCATGCGGATAAGACCCCCGAGCGCCTGATCGGCGTTTCCATGGACATCACCAACCGCAAACTGGCGGAAGCGGCCCTCCGCCGTTCGGAGACGCTGGCGACGGCGGGCCGCATGGCTGCCACCATCGCGCACGAGATCAACAATCCCCTGGAAGCGGTCACCAACATTGTTTACGTCGCCCACTCGGATCCGGCTACACCCGAGCACATCCGGACCATGCTGCTCGATGCGGACAATGAGCTACGCCACGTTGCGCACATCGTCCGCCAAACCCTCGGCTTCTATCGGGAAGACGCTCCCCCGTGTACGATCTCGCTCGCGGAACTGGTCCAGGGCGTCGCTCAACTTTTTCGCCGCAAGATCGACTCCCGCAGTTTGCGGTTCTCCGCCGACATACCCAGCGATCTCAGGACGCTGGGGGTCTCAGGTGAAATCCGGCAGGTGATTGCGAACTTGTTGGCGAATGCGATCGCCGCCGCACCGGTTGGCGGTGAGATCAAGGTGTCCGGGCGCTCGACGGAAACCGGCTGCGAGTTGGTCGTGAGTGACAACGGGGCGGGCGTGCCGCCGCTCCTGGCATCGCGGCTCTTCGAACCCTTCTTCACCACCCAGACAAATGTTGGCACGGGACTCGGCCTGTGGGTCAGTTGCCAGATCGCCGAGAAGCATGGCGGGAATCTGCGCTACGAGCGCACCGAAACGGGCGAAACCCGCTTCGTGCTGGAACTGCCGTGCCTGGACCCTGAATCCCGGGACCCAAAGCCTGGAGCCCGGCGCCCGCAGTTATAATCGCGCTTTCGGAAACCATCATGCCCTTTGACGATATCCGCGAGTGGATCACCGCCTTGGAGCGCGCCGGCGAATTGAAGCGCGTGCGCGCCGAGGTGGACCCGGTCCTCGAGATCACCGAAATCGCCGACCGGGTCATGAAGAAGACTGGTCCCGCGCTGCTCTTCGAAAACGTCAAGGGACATCCCGGCGCGCGCGTCCTGATCAACCAATTCGGTTCCGTGCGCCGCATGAACCTGGCGCTGGGCGTCAATTCGCTCGACGAGATCGCCGAACGCCTGCGCATGTTCATGGACGTGAAGTCGCCGCAGGGGTTTCTCGAAAAGATCAAGATGCTGCCCATGCTCGCCGACCTCGGCAAATTCTTTCCGAAAACGGTGAGCAGCGGGCCGTGCAAGGAAGTCATCCAGCGCGATAATTTCTCGCTGCTCGACTTTCCCATCCTTCAGTGCTGGCCGCAGGACGCCGGCCGCTTTATCACCCTGCCCTGCGTCATCAGCAAGGACCCGCGCACCGGCAAGCGCAACGTCGGCATGTACCGCATGCAGGTGTACGACGCGCGCTCCACCGGCATGCACTGGCAGCGCCACAAGATTGGCGCGGAACATTATCGCAACGCCATGCGAGCGGCAGCCGCCGCTGATTCCGCGAGCCCGGAGCCCGAAGCCCGAAGCCGTTCTGTTGAAGTCATGGCCCGTACCTCCGGTGGCGCCCGCATTCCCGAGGGCGCAGCTCCCAAGGGCAAGCTCGAAGTCGCGGTCGCCATCGGCACCGATCCGGTGTCCACGTTTTGCGCGATTGTTCCTGCCCCGCCCGACATCGATGAGTTCATGATTGCCGGCTTCCTGCGCCAGAAGCCGGTCGAGCTGGTGAAGTGCGAGACCGTGGACCTGGAAGTTCCCGCGCAATCCGAGATCGTGCTCGAAGGCTACGTCAATCTCGACGAGCTTCGTCCCGAAGGCCCCTTCGGCGACCATACCGGCTTCTACTCGCTCGACGATCTCTATCCCGTCTTCCACGTCACTTGCATCACCCATCGCAAGGACCCGATCTACTCCACCACCATCGTCGGCAAGCCGCCCATGGAGGACGCGTGGATGGGCAAAGCCGTGGAGCGCATCTTCCTCCCGCTGATGAAGCTGACCATTCCGGAACTGGTGGACGTGAACCTGCCGGTCGAGGGCGTCTTCCACAACCTGATGATTGTCTCCATCCGCAAGTCGTATCCCGGACAGGCGCGCAAGGTGATGAACGCCATCTGGTCGCTCGGCCAGGCCATGTTCACCAAGTGCATCGTCGTGGTGGATGAAGATTGCGACGTGCAGGACATCCGCGAAGTCGTGCTGCGCGCCTTCAACCACATCGACCCGGAACGCGACATCCAGTTCACGCTCGGCCCCGTCGATTCGCTCGACCACGCCTCGCGCCTGCCCGACTTCGGCTCCAAGATGGGCGTGGACGCCACCCGCAAGTGGCCCAGCGAAGGCTTCACCCG
>DAISJI010000059.1:0-11329 GCA_036821585.1 Terriglobales bacterium | reverse complement strand
CCTGGAAAAAAGGAGTAAGGAGTTCCGAGCCGATGGCGATTATCTCGGCAATCACAGATTCATAGTAAAGGACGCGACAGGTCGGATGGTAGGCCGGAAGTGGTAAGTCATAGGTCGGCCCTCACGCGTGAAACTCTTCGACCGGAATCAGCGGGAGCCCCTGGATGTCCCAGCTCAGGTGGTGGACCGCGTCCCTAGTGGCGAGGACGACCGAGCGCCCGGGCGCGAACGCCAGGCCAACCAGATTCTGTGCGGCGACCACGAGGCGGGCCTGCCTGTCGGGGGTAATGCGCACCACGCCGCGCTTTCCGCGCAGCGACGCCGCCACGTATAAATTTCCTTCCACGTCGAACGCCAGACCTTGCGGGCGCCCCAGTCCGCGAAAGAAGACCGACACAGCGCCGTGCGGATCGACCTCGTACACGGCGTCGAAGCTGGATATCGTGGGACTGGTCACAAACAGCGAGCCGGAGGGGCTGAAGGCGATGTGGTAGGCCGAGACGCTCGGCTCCAGTGTTGCGAAGACGCAAATCTGGCGGTCGCGGTCGATGCGCCAGATGGTCCCGCTGCGATCGCCGACGTAGAGATTCTGCTCGCGATCGAAGGCCAAGCCGGTCGCCACGCCCATGCCTTCCGCGTAGGCCGACATGGTCCCATTGGGCGCCACGCGGTACACCGTGCCGTCGTGGCGCGAGGAAACATACATCTGCGCTTCGCGGTCAAAGGCAATGGCGCTGGCGTTCATCATCTCGGCCAGGTAGGGCTTCACGTCGTAGTTGGTGTCAATCTTGTAGATGGCAACCGGGACTTTCTGTCCGCGCGAGCCGGAGAAGGTGACGTAGATGTTGCCTTCCAGGTCGAGCGCAGGATTGGTGATGGGGTGCAGGTTCTCGGCGATGGGCACACCGACGCGGACCTCGGCGGGATTGCTGGCGTGTTCGCCGGCGGAAACGACGATCGGGCCCGAGTGCGCACCCTCCGGCACCCGCGCAATGAGAAACTGGTCGGCGCTGATGACGACCGCCCCCTCTACATCGCCGGCGAAGCGTACTTTTGGGCGGCGCATTTCTTTTGGACGCAGACCGGAGCCAAGAATCCGGACTTCGCCTCCGGGCAGGGCAGCGGGCGGCTCCACCGCCTCAATGTGCGGATGGCCGTTCACGTTTTTCTTGCCCAGCAAGCGGTCCGAAATACCCATGTCGTCTACTTAGATGCAGCGCTGCCGTTGTGGAAGCAACTTACGCCAGCCAGCCCAGGTGCCGCGCCAATTGCATCAGTGCCAGCGCATAAAGGCCGGCGCCAAGATCGTCGAGCACGATTCCCAGCCCTTCCGGCAAGTGTTCGAGGCGGCGCAGCGGGAACGGCTTGGCGATGTCGAATACCCGAAACAGTATAAGTGCCGCCAGCATCGACTTCCAATCGAGCGCAGCGCCAATCAGAGCGATCATCTGCCCGGCAACTTCGTCAATCACGACCACAGACGGGTCGACCCGTCCAAGCGCGCGGGCCATGCGGGTGGCGGCGGGAATGCCGATCAGCGTGACGGCAATCGACGTTGTGATCGCCGCGATAAGCTGGTCGGGAGGAGCCGCGTAACGGGCAAGGCCGAACCAAAGGAGCACCGTGGCAACGGAAGCCCAGGTGCCGGGGCCGGGCTTGCCGTAACCGATATTGAAAAACGTCGCCGTGAGCGATGCCCACAGCGGCGCTTTTGCGCGGACTGCCGGCTCAGTGCTTGTCGTGTTTGCCATGGGGAGGCTGACCGAAGGGCGCGTCGGTGTCAGTGTAGCCGTCCACGTCACCTAATGAGTCGGATTCCTGGATAGGACTGGAAATCACGTAGGCGCCGCTGGCCCACTTGCCGAGATCGATCAGGCGGCAGCGTTCGGAACAAAAAGGGAAGTCGGGCTCGTCGCGCAGCACGATCTTGCGGCAGGTGGGGCAACGGAGGCTGCGGACCTTGCGGGGCACGGAGATGATTCTAAACCGTGTGGGTAGGTCGTAGGCGGTAGGTCGTAGGTCGGCAACTACCAGTTCACACGAAGGACACGACGGGCACACGAAGGCATAGCTAAAGCAGCTTTGCGACGAGGTCGTAGTCGTGGGCTTCGGTGATTTCGCAGCGGTGGAAGGCGCCGGGTTCCAGTTCACGCTCGTCGGCGAAGTCGGCGATGTACACCTTGCCGTCGATTTCCGGCGCGTGCATGGCGGTGCGGCCCTCCCAGAGCAACTCGGATTCGTCGGATTCGCCTTCCACGAGCAGATCGAACGATTGGCCGACGAGCGCCTTCTTCTTGCGGCGGCTGATCGGCTTCTGGATCTGCATCAGCTTCTTGCGGCGGCGCTCGATTTCGCGTGGTTCTACTTTCTCGTCGAGAGAGAACGCGCCCGCTCCTTCCTGGTCGGAGTAGCCAAAGACGCCGAGCCAGTCGAACTGTGCTGCGCGCACGAAGCCACAGAGTTCTTCGAAGTCGCGCTCGGTTTCGCCGGGGAAGCCGACGATGAACGAAGTGCGCAGCGTGACGTCGGGCATGGTGCGGCGCATGCGTTCGATCTGCTTGAGGAAGATATCGCTGGACCCGCCGCGCTTCATGCGCTTGAGCACGTTCGCCGATGCGTGTTGCAGCGGGACGTCAATGTAAGACGGGATCTTTTCGTGGGCAGCGATCGTCTCCAGCAGGCGCGCGGTGATCTTGTTGGGATAGGCATAAAGAAAACGCACCCACTTCAGATCGTCAATCTTCGCCAGACGGTCGAGCAGGAGCGCCAGGCCGTCCTTGATGCCGAGGTCTTCGCCGTAGCAGGTGGTGTCCTGGCCGATAAGCGTGATTTCGCGGATGCCCTGGTGGGCCAGTCGCTCGGCTTCGAGGATCACCGACTCGAAGCGCCGCGAGCGGAACTTGCCGCGCAGTTGCGGGATGATGCAGAACGCGCACGGGTGATCGCAGCCCTCGGCAATCTTGATGTAGGCCGAGGAGCGCGGGGTCGCCAGCAGGCGCGGCGTGTTCTCGTCGTAGAGGTAATTCGGAAGGTCCGAGACGGCGCCGTGCCACTCGTCGCGCGAGAAGCGGCCGCTCTGTTCACGGGCATCGCCTTCGGCGCGCGAAGTAATCGCGACCAACCCGGAAGAGGGCAGCCGGGCTACAACGTCGAATCCTGCAGCGGCGATGATGTTCTGTAATTCGCCGGTTCCGACCACGGCATCGACTTCGGGAATGTCTTTCTGAATGTCGTTGCGGAAGCGCTCGACCAGGCATCCGGCTACGACCAGCTTCTGCGCGCGGCCCCCGGTCTTGTGCTTCACCATCTCGAGAATGGCGTTGACCGACTCCTGCTGCGCCGTGTCGATGAAGGAGCAGGTATTGACGACGATGATGTCGGCGTCCTCGGCGCGCGGCGTGATTTCGGCGCCCGCCTGCGCCAGCATGCCCATCATGACTTCGCTATCGACCAGGTTCTTGGGGCAGCCCAGGGACACAAATCCCACCTTGCGTGGCGCCTTGGGGCCGCCGGCAGGTTCTGGTTTTTCGAGGGTAGGAACGGAGGTACGGTCTGACATGAACTGCAACGATTGTAACTGATAACTCAGGAATAACGGGGTTGACATGACAGGAGCGTCGCTGTATATAGAGTTCCTATATACAGGAACTCTGGAGAGGCAATGGCGACTATCGATTCTCAGATCAAGCGGGGGAGCGCGGAGCTGGCCGTGCTCTCGGTACTGTCCGACGGAGCCCTCCACGGCTATGAAGTCGCGAAGCAGATCGAGGAGCAGACCGGCGGCGTGCTCAAGTTCGACATGGCGTCGCTCTACCCGATGTTGTACCGGCTGGAGAAGCGGGGATGGATCCGCGGCGACTGGGAGACGGTGAAAAACGGGCGCCGCCGCCGCTGCTACAAACTGACGAGCACGGGCAAGGCGAAGCTGGTCCCGCTGCGCCAGCAATGGAAGATGTTTTTCCATGCGCTCGACCAGTTGGCGGGGGTGGGCCGTGCCTGACTTCGAAGCTGTCATCCGATGCCGTCTGCCCAAACTGTGGCTCGGCCGCGAGCGGGAAGCCGAAGTCATCGCCGAGCTGGCCTCTTATCTGGAAGATTGCGCAGACGATGGCCGAGAGCCAGAAGGCGCATGTAATGCCGTTCCCTGGGGCCGATTCGGTTTCCAGATTCGACGTGCGAAGGAGAATGCCATGGATCGCATGAAACAGATCATGATTCCGGCGACGGCAGCAATGGCTGTGTCGGGCGCCATACAGGTTGGCTGTTATTTCCTCGGCCTGCGCACTTTTGTTTTTCCCACCAGCAATACGGCGGTTGTCTTTCAATGGCCATGGCTGGTTGCCTTGCCGCTGGCCGGTGCGACCGGCGCCTACATTGCGCGTAGATCAGGAGCTTCTCCGTTCCGACGCGTGATCGCTGCGCTGGCTCCTGCGTGGCTGTTGTTGGCGACGTTTGCCGCCTTCAGCATCCCTGCCATCATCATCGGCGATCTGAGGCACGCGGCGAACTGGGTGGGATTTGGCGCGATGCTGCTGAGTTGGGTAGCAATACCCGCCGTGCCGCTGGTGTTGGGCGCATCGCCGTTTCTCGGCGGGGCGGAAACGGCACGCCACACGGATCACACGCACAGCGCGGCTACTTCCGCGTAATCTCCTCGAACAGCTCCGGCAGGCGCTGTGCGTCTTCCGCCGAGCGTCCGAAGCGCGCGCTCTCGTAACGTGCGGTGAAGCGTTCAACGGACAGCCGCAGCGCCGGGTCGTCGATGGAAGCGACGAATTCTTCCGGCGTTTGTGCGGGACGCTTGTGCCAACCTCGGCGCGAGAGACGCTTCAGCAATCGCGCATACCAGATGCTGGCCGCCAGGTCGGGCGCGCGCTGTGGATTGCGCGCCAGTCTTCGCTCGCGCCAATGCCGCAGGATCGGTCCCGCGCGCAAGATGAGCAGCAGAAGGGAAAAGGCAAGAATGGCGGTTCCGATGTCGCGCCGCGACGCGTTCCTTCCTCGCTCGTAGCTGTGTTTCGCTCCGGCCAGCAGCCGCACATATCTTTGCCGCACCCATAGCCGGAATCTGTCGCCGGCCGAACGGCCCTTCAGCATCGCCGAGATGGTCAGGTTCTGCTGGTGGAGGAAGTCGTAATTGATCACCCACTCCCGCCAGAATTCGCGCGCGGCGTCCATGTAGAGCGACAGCCGGTGCAGGCTGCCGAAGTCGGGCTTGGGATCGGCCGGGGTGGGATCGAACTCGGTCCAGCCGGCGCCGGGAATGTAGGCTTCGACCCAGGAGTGCGCGTCCCTGCCGCGGACGATGTAGCTGCCAGTGACGTCGTTGTACTCGCCGTTGCGGAAGCCGTTGACGACGCGCGAGGGAATGCCGATGGTGCGCAGCATGATTGCCATCGCCGAAGCGAAGTACTCGCAGTGGCCTTCCTTGCGGACGAAGAGGAAGTCGGCGATCGGGTCTGCCGGCGGAGTCGATGGCATCTCCAGCGTGTAGCCGAAGCGGGTGCGCAAGTAGAGCTCGATGGCATTGGCCTGGTCGTACGGCTGAGTAGCGTTGGCGGTAATTTGGCGGGCGAGGTCGACTATGCGCGGATCCACGTTTTGGACGCGAAGAAAGGCGGCATCGAGGTGTCGAACGTCGGCAGCGGCGGTGCTTCGCGAAGCCATCGCATTCTGCAACACCGAAACTGCGGTATAGCCCTCCAGCAGCCGCGAGTGGTCCTCGTTCCAGACGGCGCCCATCTCGTCAATCGAAATCTCGCGTAAGCGTCCCGTGATCAGCGTTGGGACCGGGGCAAGGAACAGAACATTGGTGCCGATCGGCTCCATGGTGACGTGATACATAAGGCGCCTTGTGCTTACGTACATCGTCTCGTGCACGAGATTGCCGAGCCGTTCTTGCGCGTCTGCGATAGGGAATCGGCCCAGCCCGATGTGGGATTCGCGGGACTCGCTGGTATTCGTCCAGGAGCGCCCGTCGAAACTTGCCAGCGCCGTGCCGCGCCACTTCAGGCTGGCGTAGCCGCCGTGGTCGTTCTCGATCTGGATGTGCATCACGACCTGATCGGACTGCTTGATGCGGCCGATTGCGCCCAATTGCACGGTATCGCTGAAGCCGGTAACGAATTCGTTGTGCGGCGCAAAATTGCTCAGGTATCCGGCGGAAAGGCGGGGCAGGATGAAGAAAATGCCGCCGGCCCCAACCACGATGGCGAGCATCAGCGTGACGGCGGTAAACGACAACGACCGCGCCAACCTGCGCTGGGGATGCGCAATCGGAGGCGCCGGCACCGGGTCGGCGCCGGCGGCCGAGCGGCGCATCTCCATGCTGATGAATGTCGCCACCGCGAGAATGGTGAAGACGCAGAAGGCAGCGAGGAAAAGGGTATCCACGGTGAGAATCGCCGCCGCCAGCACTTCCAGAAAACTCAGGACCACCAGGTAAATATGGTCGCGCTCGCGCTGTACGCTGAAAATCTTCACCACCATGACGAACAGCACCAGGTGGACGGTCGCAGTTACGAAACTGCCCGACAGGAAAAGAAAGTCAGCCGCGTAAAACAGCGCGTAGAAAATCGTCAGGTACGACGTCCATCGCTCCGGGATCGTGACCGTGCGGCCGCGCAGAAGCAGGTAGCCGCGGACGATCAGCGCCGTCCATCCGGCAATGATCGAAAGCGGGTCGAGGCGTCCGGTGGAGGCCAGGGTGCCGAAGCCGGTGACGATCAGCAGGTAGAGCGAGAAGTCGAAGAAACGATCGATTGCACCCTTGAAGGACGGTGCGTGGGTCCGCGGCGGAGTCAGTTCGAATTTCGCGGAGGCGGACACGATTCGCTAAGGGTAGCGCAAGTGTCGAGGGTTCAGGAAGTAGTGCTCAGTGCCAAGTGCTCAGTGCTCAGGAAACCGTGAAACAGGATCGGATGCTGAGCACTGCGCACTCTGCACTGAGCACCATCTGGTTCGCGCGAAGCGATGTTCTACTTTCAGGAGTGCCTGTATATACTTGAATTCATTAATACAAAACAAAAGCCGGACACCGGTGAACCCGCTGCGCACGCAAGCGCCCGTTACCGTTGCTTCCTTCCGGACCTGGCGGGGTTGGCGGGAATACGTCGCGCGGGGCCGATGCCCGACGCCAGCAATTTTACCAGATGAGCGCAGCCGCCAGGCGCGGCGACAGGCGGTTATCGAGGCAGCGCCGTTCCCGGCACACTTTCAATTGCTAAGAGACAACCGCATCCCTCACAATAGTTCGTTTAATCCTCTGATAAGGACTCAACCTTGAGCACTGTTAAACGGGCAAAGATCACGGCCCTTGGGACTTACGTACCTCCGCGGCTCCTCACCAACACCGACCTGGAAAAAATGGTCGAGACCACCGACCAATGGATCATGGAGCGCACCGGCATTCGCGAGCGCCACATCGTCGACAAAGGTGTGGCCACCAGCGACCTGGCTACGGAAGCCGCGAAGTTGGCGCTGAAGCAACGGGGAATCGGGCCGGAAGAGGTGGAAGTAATCATTGTAGGCACCGTCTCACCGGACATGTTCTTTCCCGCCACCGCCTGCCTGGTGCAGCACAAACTGGGTGCGCCGAAAGCGTGGGGGTTCGACGTGTCGGCCGCGTGCTCGGCGTTCGTGTACGCGTTGCAGGCGGGGGCGCAGTTCATCGTCAGCGGAGCGCACAAGAAGGTGCTGGTGATCGGCGCGGACACGATGTCGTCGATCATCGATTACACCGATCGCGCGACCTGTGTGATCTTCGGCGACGGGGCGGGTGCGGTGCTACTGGAGCCCGTTGCGGACGGCGAAGATGCCGGGTTGATCGACTACGAGCACTACATCGACGGCTCCGGCGGCTGCGCGCTTTACATGCCCGGCGGCGGCAGCCTGAATCCTTCGACGCACGAGACGGTCGACAAGAAAATGCATTACGTCCACCAGGACGGGCAGGCGGTGTTCAAATACGCCGTCCGAAACATGGCGCTGGCCTGCGAGCGCGTGCTCAGCCGCAACAACCTGAAGGGCAGCGACATCGATTGCTTTATCCCGCACCAGGCCAATAAGCGCATCATCACCGCCAGTGGCGACCGGCTGGGGCTACGTCCGGACGCGACCATCATCAACATCGACCGTTACGGCAATACCACGGCCGGCACCATTCCACTGGCGATGCATACGGCGATCGAAGAAGGAAAGCTGAAGAAGGGAAGCCTGGTAATGCTGGCGTCGGTGGGCGCGGGGTTCACGACCGGGGTGACGTTGCTGAGGTGGGCGTTCTAGAAGCAGTTGCAAGTTGCCAGTTGTCAGTTGCTAGTTAAAGAACGAGGCCCGCGGGAGAGCGGGCGTTTGTTTAGGAGGCGACGGATGGGGAAACGCGTAACCGGGGTTGGCGGGATTTTCTTCAAGGCGAAGGACCCGAAGGCGATGTATGCCTGGTACGAAAAGCATCTCGGGATGAAGCACGAACCGGTGGTGGACTTCCCGTGGAAGGACGCGGAGACGGGCGAGGACGCACACACCTACTGGTCGCTGTTCAAACCGGACACAAAGTACATGGAGCCGAGCACGTCGTCGTTCATGATCAATTACCGCGTGGCCGACATGGACGCAGTGGTGAGCGCACTGGAGGCGGAAGGAATCAAAATCCTCGGCCGCCAGGACGATGAGTACGGACGCTTCGCGTGGATCATGGACCCGGAGGGGAACAAGATCGAGCTTTGGGCACCACCGAAAAGCAGGCGTTAGGCTCTAGGCTTTAGGAAATCAATCACGCATCGAGAAACGCGCCGTATGTTCGGCGCGTTTCCTTTTAACCGATCTTTCTAATGCCCTAACGCCTAAAGCCTAACGCCTGTCCTTACGGATGCGTCATTGTCTCCGGTTTCACCAACGCGTCGAACTCCTCGCCGGTCAGGAAACCGAGCTTGAGCGCAGCGTCGCGCAGGCTGCTGTGTTCGACGTGGGCCTTATGCGCCACCTGGGCGGCCCTGTCGTAGCCGATCTTGGGGGCCAGCGCGGTTACCAGCATCAGCGAGTTCTTCACGTAGCGATCGATCTGGTCGCGGTCCAGTTCAATGCCGCTCACCATGAACTCGACGAAGCCGCGGCAGGCGTCGGTGATGAGCGTGACCGAGTGCAGGAAGTTGTAAATGATGACCGGCTTGAAGACGTTGAGCTCGAAGTTGCCCTGCGAACCGGCGAAACCGACGGCCGCGGTGGCGCCGTGCACCTGCACGCACACCATGGTCATGGCTTCGCATTGCGTCGGGTTCACCTTGCCGGGCATGATCGACGATCCGGGCTCGTTCTCTGGAATCACCAGTTCGCCCAGCCCGCAGCGCGGACCGCAGGCAAGCCAGCGGATATCGTTGGCAATCTTCATCAGCGAGGCCGCAAGTGTTTCCAGCGCGCCCTGCGCGAACACCAGTTCGTCGTGCGCCGAGAGCGCCGCAAACTTGTTCGGATGCGAGCGGAAGGGAAGCCCGGTCAACTCGGCGATCTTCCTGGCCGCGCGCTCGGCGAATTCCGGATGCGTGTTCAGGCCCGTACCGACGGCGGTCCCGCCAATCGCGAGATCGTAAAGGCCGTCGAGTACCTGCTCCAGGCGGGTGACGTCGCGATCGAGCAGGCTGGCCCAGCCGCCAAACTCCTGCCCGACGGTGAGCGGAACGGCGTCCTGAAGATGGGTGCGCCCGATCTTGACGACCGCGTCGAATTCCTTCGCCTTCGCCAGCAGCGCGTCGCGCACGTTCTTGATCGCCGGAATGAGCGCGTTCTTCACTCGCTCGGCGGCGGCGATGTGCATCGCGGTGGGAAAGGTGTCGTTCGACGACTGCGACATGTTGACGTGGTCATTGGGATGGATCGGCTTCTTCGATCCCATCTCGCCGCCGGCGATCTCGATGGCCCGGTTGGAGAGGACCTCGTTCACGTTCATGTTGGTCTGCGTGCCCGAGCCGGTCTGCCATATGCGGAGGGGGAACTGGTCGGCCAATTTGCCGGCGATGACTTCATCCGCGGCTTGAACGATGAGGTTGGCCTTGTCGGCCGGAAGCTTGCCGAGGTCCTGGTTGACCAGCGCGGCGGCCTTCTTGAGCGTGGCGAAGGCGCGGATGAGTTCCGGCGGCATGATGTCGCGGCCGATGTCGAAGTGATGAAGGGAGCGCTGCGTCTGCGCGCCCCAATAGACGTTGCAGGGCACTTCGATCTGGCCCATGCTGTCGGATTCGATACGAGTGCGGGCGGCCTGCTCGACGGAGGTGGCCATGGGTTTCTCCATATGAGTAGCGAATAACGAGAAGAACAGGAAATTATAGCGCCGGGGCATATCCGGGTTGTGCGTGGAAGCACACAATCACGTGACGGCAGCGATTGCGAAGCGAAACGCCATTCCGCTGAATCCAATCTCTGGAATGAACGAAGGCACGCAGAACCAATTCGACGTTCTCGTCATTGGCGCCGGACCCAGCGGCCTCGCTTCCGCCATCGAAACGCAGAAGCGCGGGCTCAAGGTGGTGACCATCGACAAGGGCTGCCTGGTCAATTCGCTGTTCCACTACCCGGCGAACATGACTTTCTTCACCACCCCGGAGCTGCTCGAGATTGGCGACATCCCTTTCCCAAGCGCGCACCAGAAGCCGACGCGCGGAGAAGCGCTCGAGTATTACCGCAAGGTCGCCGAACGTTACCAGCTCGACATGCGGCAGTACGAGCGCGTGGACCGCATCAGTGGCAGTGACGGCGATTTCACGGTCTCCACGACTACGGTCCGCACCGACATTCTCGGCGGACTGGAGACGCACCACTCATCCCCCAGCCCGCAGGAAGAGCGGCAGCACGAGTACCGTGCGCGCAAGCTGATCGTTGCCACCGGCTATTACGACCTGCCCAACCTGATGAATATTCCCGGCGAGGACCTGCCCAAGGTCTTTCACTACTACCGCGAGCCGCACCCGTTTTTTGACTGCGACGTGATTGTCATCGGCGGTAAGAACTCGGCGGCCATTGCGGCGCTGGAGCTATGGCGGCACGGCGCGCGGGTCACGATCGTGCATCGGCGTGTGGGAATGGGCGGGCACGTGAAGTACTGGATCAGGCCCGACATCGAGAACCGCATCAAGAACGGCGAGATCAAGGCGTACTTCCAGTCGCGGGTGAAGGAAATCCTTCCCGAGCAAGTACTGCTGGAGACGCCACAGGGCGAAGTGCGGCTGAAAAATGATTTTGTGTTTGCGCTGACCGGCTACCATCCCGATTACGAATTCCTGCTCAACGTCGGCGTGCAGCTCACGCGCGACGAGTGCCGTCCGCTGGTGAACCAGGAAAC
>DAISJI010000058.1:5439-11348 GCA_036821585.1 Terriglobales bacterium | reverse complement strand
CCGCATTCCGGTAAGGAGGACGTCTTCAGCAGTAGCGGAGACCCAGCCCGGGAGACTGCGAGCCTCGGACGAAAACTCGTCCTCTCCTTCGCAGCGGTCGCGGACGGCCTGTTCGCGGTCCTGTTCCCTTCAACCTGCCATTTTTGCGCCGTCCCCCTGACCCGTATTACGCGGGTTCCGGTTTGCGACGCGTGTCTCGACAGAATCCAGGCGGTCAATGGCCCTGTTTGCGCCGCGTGCGGTGAGCGCGTTCCGGTGCAGGGAGCGTCCGAGGGCGATGGCCGCGAGCTGTGCGCCAGTTGTTCGCAATCGGAGCCGGTTTTCACGCGCGCTGCCGCCTACGGCAGCTACGACGCCGGCATGCGCGAACTGATTCACCTGCTCAAATACGAGCATGTACGCCCCGCGGCCAACCTGCTGGGCCGCATGCTGGCCGAGGTGATTGCCGATCTTTCCGACGCCTTCACCGGCGTTCCCGTGGTGATTCCGGTGCCACTGCACGTATCGAAATACCGCCAGCGCGGGTTCAACCAGTCGGAAACGATCGCCCGCGCCGCGCTCAAGCTGCATCCGGCCGGCCTCGATTGGAAGCCCAACATTTCCGCGCTGGTTCGGCAGAAGAACACAGGGTCCCAGACCGGTCTAACGCCCGCGCAGCGTCGCGAGAACATGCGCGGCGCCTTTGCTGTTGTGCGGCCTGACGATGTCCGCGGCCGCGACATCCTGCTCGTGGATGACGTGATGACGACCGGCACTACCGCCTCCGAATGCGCACGCGTACTCCGCCGCGCCGGAGCGGAGCGAGTTTTTGTTGCCACGGTGGCGCGCGTGCTCATGCCCGAAGCCGCTCGCGTCGCCGTCAACTCCGACGAGGAGGTCCGCCCGCAGGCAATGGCGGCCCACGCATGAGCCGATTCATGTCAGGGAAAGGTCATATCGCGCATGCGGTCACGGTCGTGGAGGGATATTCGTACCAGCCCATGACCGCGCCCGTGCTGGTGCTCAACGCCAGCTACGAGCCGATCAACGTCTGCGCCGCGCGCCGCGCCATTGTGCTGGTGTTGAAAGGCGTGGCCATGGCGGAAGAGGAGAACGGCCATTACCTCCACTCCACCCGCATCTCCATTCGGGTGCCGTCCGTGATTCGCCTGCTCGAATACCGCCGGATTCCGCACCAGACCCGGTCGCTCTCGCGCAAGAACATCCTGCTGCGCGACCGCAATATCTGCCAGTATTGCGGCACCGTGCTGCCCTCCAGCGAGCTCACCCTCGACCACGTAATCCCGCGCTCGCGGGGCGGCGCCTCGACCTGGGAGAACCTGGTCGCTTGCTGCCACTCCTGCAATCGGCGCAAAGGCAACCAGTCCGTGCACGAAGCGGGCATGAAGCTGATGCGCGAGCCACGCGCCTTCAACCTGCACACCTCGCGCCACATCATGCGCCTCATCGGACACTCCGACGACAAGTGGCGGAAGTACCTCTTCTATTGAGGTGCGAAATAGCGCCAGCGCTCAGCTCTCAGCTAAGACAATCCAAGCCGCCGGGGACTACCAGCCGAGTACTGGTGCCTGATAGCTGTCTTTAGGTGACTGCGGGCCAGTGGGCCATCGTTATCTTGTCGGTGGCCCGGGCTTGCTCCATGATGGAATCATGTTAAACGCACTGCGGACTTCCCCATCCCGTGCGCAGCGAAGAAGCGGCCGCATTCCACTTCGGGTACGCGTCACTGTTTCTCTGGCCAGGAACCTTGAGTTTGATACGGAGACGGTAACGGTCAGCCGTTATGGCGCCAAACTGCGTGTCGGCCCCTCGAACCGCAATCTGGTCTGCGGCGACCACGTCCGCATTTGCCAGCGCAGTTGCTACACATGGCGCACCGCGCGGATTTCCTGGATCGACCGCGCCGGCTTCTGCGGTATCGAGCTTCAGGACCCGGAAAATTTCTGGGGCGTCTATTTTCCGCAGAAACCTGCCGAGGCGGCGGGAGTGGAAGCAGTGGCCTACACGCCGATCGCGATGCGCGCAACGATCAACTGATTTACTGACCAACCGTTGAAACGACGGGGGCCGGCCTTCGCGCCGGCCTTATGCCTTCACGCGGTCCTTGAACTTTTCCTGGAGCTTCTCCACCTTGGGACCCACCACGAACATGCAGTAGGGCTGCGACGAATTCTCGTTGAAATAATTCTGGTGGTAATCCTCGGCAACGTAGAGCGCACCCGCCGGCTTCAACTCCGTGACAATCGGGTCCCGCCAGTGCGCGGCCGCCTCGCGGATCGCCCGCTCTGCATCGTTCTTCTGGTCTTCCGAAGTGTAAAAAATCGCCGACCGGTATTGCGTTCCCGTGTCGTTGCCCTGCCGGTTCAGCGTGGTTGGGTCGTGGACGGCAAAGAACACGTCGAGCAGTTCGGGAAAGCCGAGCACGTCCTCGTCGAAGGTAACGCGCACCACTTCCGCGTGACCGGTAGTCCCGGTGCACACCTGCCGGTAGGTGGGATTGGCGACGGCTCCGCCCATGTAGCCGGACTCGACCTTTTCCACGCCCTTCAGCCGCTGGAATACGGCTTCCAGGCACCAGAAACATCCGCCGCCGAGAATTGCAGTCTTCAGATTTGCCACGCGTGTTAGATGCGGAAGTCCGTGCGAAGTTCCGGGGAAGAAAAGAAAGTCATCAGGCGGCTTCGCTCATCGACCGGCGTACCAGCCCGATGAGATCGGAAGGATGAAAGGGCTTGTGGCGGAATTCGATATGCAGGCCCTCGTATTCGGACTCCGCTCCCGGCAACCCGGTAATGACAATGATGGGAATTTGCGGGCGAATTTTGCGGATGGCCTTCACGAATTCGGCGCCGCTTACGCCCGGCATCACATGATCGGTGACGACCGTCGCGATGGAATTGCCCACCGGGCCGCTGCGCAGGAGCGCAAGCGCACCCTCCGTCGTGGTGGCGATGCAGACATCAAAGCCGGCATCGCGCAGCACGGCCTTGCGGGCGCGCAACTGCAAAGGACTGTCGTCGATGAGGAGGACCCGTTGCGACATCGGAAATTACGCGGTTCGTTTCCCCTTCTGCGTTAGGACCTCTCGTTCCGCGTTCACCCAATCGTCGTCCGCCAGCCCATCGGTCCGACCGCGCTCCTCGTAAATCTGGTACGCCCGGGCGCGGATGGCAGCTGCCAGGTCGCCGTTTGTCTTTGTCCCGCCATTGGCCGGCTCGCGATTCACCGAAGTCACCCGCTTGGCAGGAGCCTCAGCTGTCTTGGAAGGTGCTAATGGCATTTTCTTTATTCTTTGCATTCTGCCTACACTCCACAAATATTAGGCCGTACGAAACCCACAGACGGATTCCCAAGGGCCGAAAGGTATAGAACAAATCATACCGCGTTCCGCTGTGGATATGTGACGGCGCCGAGGAGGATTGTGCGACCTCCCGTTTGCGCCATTCTCATTTACGAGCGGACCCCACTCTAGTTGCCTGACGCCGAACAACTTAGCGCGCCAGGATGCGCCATTCCGGTGTACCATTCCGGAAACATGTGGGGCGGAAAAAGCAACCAGCGGTGGGTCTCGCAATACGCAACCAGCCACCAGCACCCGATGAATCGAGCCTGCCACACCTTCGGCATCCCCATCATCGTGGTGAGCCTCGCCCTGTTCGTGGCATCTGTTTTTATCCACGCGCTCTTGACATGGGCGCTGGTCTTTTTCCTGGTTGGCTGGACCCTTCAGTTCATCGGCCACGCCTTCGAAGGCAAAGTGCCCGAGTTTTTTCACGACTGGCGGTTCCTCTTCGTCGGTTTGCGATGGTGGACGGCAAAAATGCGGGGCAAAGCATAAGCGGCCTCCGCTGCGGTCCGGCGCTGTTGCCCGTCCATGCACGATCTGAAACAATGGAGACACTGGGGAATCCCCGTTCATGGCACTGTTAGGCAGTTTCTCGCTTCTATTTGCACTCGCTCTCAGTCTCTATGCCTTCGGAGCAGGCGCCTTCGCCCTGGCGCGCAAGGGCGACAACTACGAGCGGCTGGGCGAGACCGCCCGGCGCGCCGGTATCGCCGCCTGGGCAGCGGTTACAGTCGCCACGCTGACGTTGGTCGTCGCCACCTTCCGTAACGATTTCTCGGTCGCCTACATTCTGCACCACTCCAACATTGCGCTGCCGTGGCCCTACAAAGTCGCGGCCCTGTGGTCCGGACAGGAAGGCTCGCTGCTGTTCTGGTCTTTCCTGCTGGCCACGTACGGCCTGATCCTGCGCCTGCGCTATAAGACCGACACGCGCCTGTTCGCCTACGCCGGCACCATCATGGCCGCCGTTCAAGTCTTCTTCCTGATGCTGGTGAACTTTGCGGCGCCGCCGTTTGCGCTGACCCAGGGCCAGATCCCGCCGGACGGCAACGGTCTGAACCCGCTGCTGCAATATGCCGAGATGGTCATCCACCCGCCAATGCTTTACCTCGGTTACGTGGGCTTCACGGTTCCGTTCGCCTTCGGGCTGGCGGCGCTGATCATGAAGTATCCGGGCGAAAAGTGGATCCACATCACCCGCCGCTGGACGATGGTGACCTGGGGCTTTCTTACCGTCGGCATCTTCCTCGGCGCGCACTGGGCCTACAAAGTCCTGGGCTGGGGCGGCTATTGGGGATGGGACCCGGTGGAGAACGCGTCGCTGATGCCGTGGCTTACCGGCACCGCGTTCCTGCACTCGGTCATGATGCAGGAAAAACGCGGCATGCTGAAGATGTGGAACATGTGGCTGGTCTTCAGCACGTTCCTGCTCGCCATCTTCGGCACCTTCCTGACCCGCAGCGGCGTCGTCAGTTCGGTGCATGCCTTCGCGCAATCGTCGATCGGCACCTGGTTCATCGGGTTCATCGCGCTCACCGTCGCGACCTGCGTCTTCTTTTTCGTACGCAATCGCGGACACCTCAAGAGCGAGCACAAGCTGGAGTCGCTGGTCTCGCGCGAATCCAGCTTCCTGTTCAATAACCTGATCCTGCTGGTCGCCTGCTTCACCGTGTTGTGGGGGACGCTGTTCCCGGTGCTCAGTGAAGCGGTGCAGGGAACCAAGGTCACCGTCGGCCCGCCGTTCTTCAATCGCGTGAACGTGCCGGTCGCGCTCATGCTGCTGCTGCTGACCGCGCTTGGCCCGCTGCTCGCCTGGCGCAAGACGTCGATCGAGAGCCTGAAGCGAAACTTTCTCTTTCCAGCTCTCTGCTCCATCGGCGCAGTGATTTTCCTGCTGGTATCACCACGATCCTGGGGCGGGCCCTTCGGCATGCGGCCATGGCAGGACCTTTCCTACTTCTACGCGCTGATGACCATCGCGCTCTCGGTGCTCGTGGCCGCTACCGTGACCAGCGAATTCGTCCGCGGCGGGCGCGTGATCGCCCGCCACACCGGGTCGAATCTCGTGGCCGCCATGGTGCAACTGACGCGCCGCAACACCCGTCGCTACGGCGGATACATCGTCCACTTCGGCGTCATCCTTATCATGATCGGCTTTGCCGGCGCGGCCTTTAACCAGGACATCGAGCGCGAGATGGGCAATGGCGATCAGATGTCCATCGGACCCTACACGCTGACCTGCAAATCCTGGACGCAGGACGACAATCCCAACTACAGCAGCACCTGGGCCATCATCGACGTCACGAAAAACGGCCAGCCACTGGCAACGATGTACCCCGAGAAGCGTCAGTACAAAGCCAGCGACCAGCCGCAATCGATGGTCGCGAACCGCTCCACGCTCAAGGAAGATCTCTACATTGTCTTTAGCGGCATGAATGAAGATACCGGCCGCCCCATCATCAAGGCGCACTTGAATCCGCTGGTGGCGTGGATTTGGATCGGCATCCTTGTCGTCATCGCCGGCACGGGCATTGCGCTGGTTCCGAACACGGCGCCGGCGCGC
>DAISJI010000058.1:3783-5339 GCA_036821585.1 Terriglobales bacterium | reverse complement strand
TTCATGGGCGCGGGCGACAGCCTCGAGCAGCGCTTCAACACCGTCGGCCACAAGCTGATGTGCAAGTGCGGCTGCAACCAGGTGCTGCTCGAGTGCAACCACGTCGGCTGCACCTATAGCGAGCGCATGCGCAACGAGCTCACCGCCGGCCTGCAAAGGGGCGACAACGACGACCTGATCCTGGAAGCGTTCGTGCAGAAATACGGCCCGACGGTGCTGGCCGCGCCCACCACCACCGGCTTCAACCGCCTCGCCTGGATCATGCCCTTTGCCGCGCTCGGTGGCGGAATCCTGCTGACCATCACGATTGTCCGCGCGTGGAAGCATCGGCCCGCCTTTCCGGCCGTGGCCGCGCCGGCGAACGTCAGTAGTGCCGCGCTCGACAGCCTCCGCCACCGCGTGCACGAGGAGACGGAACTATGATCGTCTTCGCCTGCTTCGTCATGGCCGCCGCGCTGATCTACTTCATTTTCAATCTGCCGCCCGCGGTCGAACATCCGATAGAGAAGACCCGGTTGTCCTTTCTGCGCGAGCGCAAGGAATCGGTGTACGAGAACCTGCGCGACCTGAATTTCGAATACAAGGCCGGCAAGTTGCCGGAAGCGGACTATGCCAATCTGCGCGCCAGCCTGGAAGACGAGGCCGCCGCAATCCTGGCGGAAATCGAGATTTTGGAGTCGCAGGAAGAATTACTTCGCACGTAGCACTTCGCACTTGGCACTCATGAGACTTCGCTATCTCCAACTCGCTTCCGTAATTCTCGCGCTCATCACGGGCGCCGCCGCCCAGACCCTCACCGGCACCGTCACCAACGGCACCACCGGCAAGGCCGCCGCCGGTGACGAAGTCGTTCTGCTCTCCTTATCGCAGGGAATGGAAGAGTCGGGACGCACCAAGGCCGACGCCGCCGGCAACTTCAGTTTCGAACTGAAGGAAGTGGGGCCGCACCTCGTCCGCGTGCTGCACCAGGGCGTGAATTACTTCCCGCAGGGCGGTCCCATTACGCCCAACGTCAGCACCACCTCCATCACCGTTTACGACGCGGCGAAAAAGCTCGACGGCGTCGCCGCCAACGTCCACGTCATGCGCTTGCAGGCGCCCGACGACAAGACGCTCCAGGTGGTCGAACTGATCGCGGTCAAGAACGATTCCAAGCCACCGCGCGCGTTGGCCGGTGAGCGGACGTGGCAGGTGTACTTGCCCGAGGGAGCGCAGATCGACGAAGCCGCCGTGCAGGGTCCGGGCGGCATGCCCATCAATGCCTCGCCCGTGCCGGACGGCAAGCAGAAGGGCCTGTACTACTTCAATTTCCCGATCCGTCCCGGCGAATCGCGCTTCCAGATCCTTTATCACTTGCCCTACACCGGGGAAGCCACGCTGAAACCGCGCGTTACCGGCAAGCTGGAGCACTTCGCGCTGCTCATGCCGAAGTCCATGCAGTTCGGGGCGAAGATCGAGTCCAACTTCTCTTCCATGGCCGACGACACCGGCGCCAGCACCATGGAGGTCGCCACCAACGTCACGCCCGACAAGGACCTCACCTTCCGCATCTCCGG